>JADDPY010000216.1:8496-14686 GCA_016781635.1 Rubrobacter sp. | reverse complement strand
CGCAGGCTACCTCTCGCGCATCAGCCGCGGGAAGCTCCTGACCCACTCCGAGGAGCTGACCCTCAGCAGGGCCGCAAACGACGGCGATGCCAGAGCCCGCCAGAAACTCATCGAGAAGAACCTGCGTCTGGTGGTTAGTGTCGCCAAGAAGTACCGGGGGATGGGGCTGCCGTTCGAGGACCTCATCCAGGAGGGGAACATCGGCCTGATGAAGGCCGTCGAGAAGTTCGACCCGGATCGCGGCTACAGATTTTCGACGTACGCTACGTGGTGGATCCGCCAGGCCGTGCAGCGTTCGGTCACGGACAAGGGGCGCACCATACGGGTGCCGGTGCATATGGCCGAGAAGATCCGCAAGATGACCCGGACTTACAACGAGCTCTCGGCGGAGTTGAACCGGGAGCCGTCGGACGAGGAGGTCGCCGAGGCTCTGGGCTGGGAGGTCGAGGAGGTCGCGGGCGCCCTGCGGGCGATGCCGGACGCAACGAGCCTCAACCAGCCTCTGGGCCACGAGGACGGCGCGACGGAACTTGGGGAGCTCGTGGAGGACGGACGCGCCCCGAGCGGGCCGGAGACCATGATCCGGGAGCTCGAAGCTTCTAGCTTGAAGGCGGCGGTGGAGTGCCTGCCGGAGCGCCAGAGGCACGTCCTCGTCCGCCGCTACGGCCTCGACGACCGGAAGAAGTCGACCCTGGGGGAGCTCGCCGACGAACTGGACGTGTCGCGCGAGCGGGTCCGCCAGATTCAGCGGGAGGCCGAGAAGCTCCTCAAGGGCGGCGAGTACGAGCAGATCTTGAGGGGAGTAGTGGCATGAGGCGTTTTACGTCGCTTGTACTGGCGGCGGTTCTCGGCGGGGCCCTGGTCATAGGCTACGGCACGCTCTTCGGCGGCGGATCGGGGACGATCGAGTCTAAGAGCGCGTCGGCCGCGCCGGCCGGGGAGGAGCTCGTCGCGAGGGTCGCGGCCGAGGTGGAGCCTTCCGTGGTCCAGGTCAACGTCTCGGGTGCGGAGGGTACGGCCTCCGGGCAGGGCATAGGGAGCGGCATCATATACCGCGAGGACGGCTACATCGTGACCAACAACCACGTAGTAGAGGGGGCCGAGGAGGTGAGCGTGGCCTTCGCCGACGGGACGACCGAGGGGGGCGAGGTCGTCGGCACCGATCCCGCGACGGACGTCGCCGTGATCCGGGTGGATCGTGATGGGCTTCCCACCGCGAGCTTCCGGGAAGGCCGCAACTTGACCGTCGGGCAAATCGCCGTCGCCGTCGGGAGCCCCTCCGGCTTCCAGTCCACCGTCACCTCGGGCGTCGTCAGCGGCGTGGGACGCGAGGTACCCGCGACGCTGACCGGGGGACGTCAGGAGAGCGCGCTGGTCGACCTGATCCAGACAGACGCCGCCATCTCCCCCGGCTCCTCCGGCGGCGCCCTCGCTGACCGCTCGGGCGAGGTGATCGGCATGAACGTCGCCTACCTCCCGCCGGGGCAGACCGGGGCCGAGAGCATAGCCTTCGCAATCCCCGCGGACACCGTGACCTCCGTAGCGGACCAGATCATGGAGACCGGCGAGGCGACCCAGCCTTACCTCGGCGTCACGCTCTCTGACCTGAACCCGGAGACGGCCCGCCGCTTCGACGCCGGCCCGGAGTCCGGGGCGCTCGTCGCGGAGGTCGAGCCCGGAGGCCCCGCCGATAACGCTGGCCTGAAAAACGGGGACGTGGTTACGGTCCTCGGGTCGGAGAAGGTAAAGAACTCCGGCGATCTTCTCTCTGTCCTCCGACACTACCGTCCCGGAGACACCGTCGAAGCTACCGTCGTGAGGGACGGCGGGGAGAGAACCTTCGACTTGGAACTCGGAGAGCGCGGAGCCTAACCCGAACCGAGACCGACGCCGCGCTTTTCCGGTGAGTAGTTATGCTGAAAGGGGCATTCACCCCCTGCCGTGTTCGCCGTGGGGATCGCTCCAAGACCGCTGGCACTCGTGGGACTACTCGCGCCGATGGCTAATCGAGCTGGCAGTCTTCGAGATCCGGCCTTCGAACGGGAACTGTTGGTCCGTCGAGGGTTCTCAAGAACCCCTTTTAACGGCGCTTCTTGCGGTGGACTTTCGGAGGGTTCTCCGGCGGCTCGTCTTCACGGGCGTATTTCGCGGAGCCGACGTGGAGGGTCGGGTAAAGGATGGCGGCGAGCGGGATGGGGAGCCAGAAGTTAAAGAGCCGGTAGCCGAGAACGGGAATGGCGACCTCCGGGCCCGCGCCCAGAAGGGCGAGGGTGCCGATCATGGTTGCCTCCACCACGCCGAGACCCCCCGGGGTGAGCGGGAGGGAGCCGAAGGTGATCGCGACCCCGTAGGCCACGAAGAGCTCGATGCCGCCCGTCGGGACGCCTAGAGCGATGAATATTAGGAACAGGCAGGTCGCGTCGAGCGTCCAGTAGAGGATGGCGATGCCGAAGAGCCTCGCGGCGGCGGCCGGATGGTACAAAAGCTGCTCGCGGAGAGCCCGCACCTCAGATTGCAGCCCCAGGACGACCCTCGCGGCCCTCATCTCCGTCTGGTGGCGCGTCCACCTCCTCCTCAAGAACAGGCGGCCCGCCCGGTAAAGCACCCCGGTCAGGAAGCGCCGGGTGGCATTCGGCGAGCGATAGGAGAGGGCGACCAATAAGAGCGCGCAGAGCGTCAGGAAGAGGGCGAAGACCGAGGCCGCCGTCGCCGCCCGGTTCAACTCGTGGTCCAGGATCAGGTAAGCGAGGCTCGAGAGAAAGATGGCCGCAAGAGTCCCGTAGACGATCACGGTGGTAGTTGCGACGGCGAGGGCACCACGAGCGGGTTTGAGCCCCCTTATGCGGAGCCCCGCGTAGGTGACGGCCGCCGCGGCACTCCCGCCGCCCGGCAGGACCTTCGAGGCCCCGTGCTCTGCGATCGTAAGCCGGAACATAAACCAGCGCCCGAGGCCTCGACGTTTTCGCCTCCTCGCGGAGACCCCGAGGCCCGTCGTCGCCCCGACCGTGTAGCCCAGAATCTCCGCGTAGCAAGCATAGCTCCCGAAGATCGCCAGGAAAGCCGCCCAGATAAGGGGGCCGGAGGAGTTCGAGATCAGGACGAACGACCGCTCGATGCCAGGGATACGCGGCAGCACGAGGTGTACGGCGAGCCCGAGGGACGCGAGGTAAACTAAGCTCCTGAGCAGGGTCTTAAAGGACATCGCCCTGTCCCTTAGAACGCCGGTTGTTCCTTCCGTCCGCGGCCAAGCGCCAGAGCCTCCAGTCAGACCAAACCATCTGCCCGGCCGTGGGGCCAGGGGTGGTTGCTACCCGCCGGGCCTCATTTGCTCCGGGCGAGGTAGACGCCAGCGAGGAGTATAACCGCGCCCAGGATCTTTTCGGGTCCGAACCCCTCACCGAGCAGCACGATGCCCGCCGAAACCCCGATCAGGGTGACGAGGTACTGGTAGACGAGCACCCGGTTGGCGCCCACCCTACGAACACCCCTCTGCCACGCGGCGAACCCGAACGCGGCGGAGAAGAGGAGCGAGTAGATCGCAGCCCCCCACACGCTCGCATCGAGCGCCCAAGCGTCCGGGAGGACCCCGACGGGAAAGAGCGCGGCGAGCGGGAAGATCGCGAGCCCGCCGGCGAGCATGGGGTATGCGGCGACGCTCAACGGCGGGTGTCGCTCTAGGAGCGGGATCGAGAGCACCGTATAGCAGCCCCAGCAGATCGCCGCCCCCAGGACCAGAAGGTCCCCGTTCAGCGTCCCCGCATCTCCCAGGGATAGGCCCCCGGAGACCACGAGCCCTACCCCGAGCAGGGCGAGCGCGAGCCCCGCTACGCCCCGCGGACGGGGACGTTCGAAACCCAGAGCGAAGCCGAGGAGCATCCCCCAGATCGGGGCGGTGTAGAAGATCAGGGCGGAGTTCGCCGCGGTGGTTATCCCGACGCCCGTAGCGAGAAAGGGTTGAGCACCGGCGATGCCGACGGCCCCGAGGCCGATCATGGGGAGCACGTCCCTCCTGCCGATGTGGCTCGGCTCCAGAAGACGCGCGAGCAGAACGAGCAGTAGCCCGGCGATGGTGAAGCGTACCGCCGCGAAAAGGAGCGGGGGCACGTCGGCCACGACGTGCTTGACAGCGACGAAGTTTGTCCCGAAAAAGAAGACTGCCATGAGCAGTGAGAGCTCGACGAAGAGGGAGGCGCGACCGCCCCCCTCTCCTTTTTTCGCGCCCGGTTCAGCCCCCGGTGTCGCCTCAGCGGACGAAGTCGGTGCCCTTCTCGATGCCTCCGATGTAGGCCGAGATCAGGCGCGCGCAGCCGTCGAGGTCGTCGAGGTCCACGACCTCGTTCGGGGAGTGCATGTAGCGGTTCGGGGCGGAGATGAGCCCCGTGGCGATGCCGGCGCGCTGGAACTGTATGCCGTCGGCGTCCGTCCCCGTCGACCGGGAATCGGCCTCGAGCGTGTATGCGATACCCTCGGCCTCGGCGGCGGCGATGAGGCCACCGGAAACTATCGGGCTCAGGTTCGTGGCGCGCTTGATGACGGGGCCGGAGCCTAAAGCGTGGTCGCCGTGCTCGTTTTTGGAGACGCCGGGGGTGTCGGTGGCGTGGGTGACGTCCACGGCTATGGCGGCGTCCGGGTCGAGGCCGAAGGCGGCCCCGCGCGCTCCGTAGAGGCCGATCTCCTCCTGCACGCTCGCCACCGCGACGACCTCCGCCGTGAGCCCGTCGACCTCCGAGAGGAGCCTGAGGGCTTCGAGCACCACGAAGGCCCCCATCCTGTTGTCAAGGGAGCGGGACGCGATGCGGTTGTTCGGCAACTCGAGGACGGGCTGGTCGATGACGCCGACGTCCCCGACGCGAACCCTCTCCTTCGCCTCGTCCGCGTCCTTGGCGCCGATGTCGATCCACAAGCTCTTTATCTCGGAGACCTTTTTGCGCTCCTCGGGCTCCATGACGTGGATTGCCTTCTTGCCGATGACGCCGGGGACCTGGCCGCCGTCCGTCTGCACGATGACGCGCTGCCCGACGAGGACCTGCGGGTCCCAGCCGCCGACACCGGTGAAGTGGAGCAGCCCCGACTCGTCGACGTTGGTTACCATCAGGCCGATCTCGTCTATGTGCCCGGAGAGCATGATCCTGGGCGAACCGCCGGGGTTGAGCGTGGCGAAGGAGTTGCCCATCCTGTCGCCGCGTACCTCGGCGAACTTACCGGCCTCCTCACGCCACACGGCCGCCGCAGCACCCTCGTACCCGCTCGGCCCCGGCGTGGATAGCAGCTTCTTCAAGAACTCGTAAGATGCGTCCCTCATGTCTTCCCTTCTACGTTCTTCTATTATTGGGCTCCCATCCGGGAGCGATATCGTCTCCTAGAGCATACCTCTCAGCCGGAGATCCGTAGCTCCAGGCGTCCTTCACGCCGGCCCCCATCTTCCCTTCCGATCAGGCGGTATGGTAGCTCCACTCCGAACGGACGGGAGAAGGGATCTGGACGCACGCGGAGGGTCCGCTCGTCGATCCACTCGGGGACGTATTCCTCACCGTCGAGCGCGAACCCATCGGGATAGGGCGCGGGGTAAGAGGCTTGTTGGCCGGGCTCGTTGAGGCAGAGGAAGAGCGAGAGGCCGTCGCACAGCTTCAAGAACCGCAGGTCGTGATCTAGGTCCTCGAACCTTTTAGCGATGTCTCCCTTCAAGCGATGCTGCCTCCGGATCTCCGCCTCCCGAAAACGCACCTCCGCTTCCTTCTCCGAGCCCTGCATCAACGTGGCGTAGTGCATGCTCGAGAGGCATGCCGCGTAAGGATCGCGCTCCTCCAGGAGATCCAGGGCGGCGGCGAAGGCACGAACCTTCGGCTCCGCGGGGTAATCCAGAAAGTCGTGGGGACGATCGGTCTCCTCATTCCACAGCACGGACTCGTCCAACTCCCGCCAGCCCAGGTCGTGCTGCGTGACGGCGTAGACCGTGGACGATGATGGCCGAAACTCTCTTCCCCAGTGACGGGCGATCTCGCCGGCCGCCAGCCCGTGATCGTGCTGACCGATCAACAAGAACCCTTCTGGAACCTCGCGCACTATCAACTCGTTCTCCCCAGGGCTAGTCGGCAGGTCAGTCCATCAGCATTTCAGCAGGGAAGACCGTCGGTCGCAACCGGCAAACTTTGAAGGGAACTCGGCTCGGACGGAGGCCGACGCGCCCGGG
>JADDPY010000216.1:0-8374 GCA_016781635.1 Rubrobacter sp. | reverse complement strand
CTTACAGAACCGGCCGTCGGTCGACGGCGAGGGGCGAGACGAGGTTGTGGTCTGCGAGAAACGCCTCCTGGGCTTCTTCGGAGCTCTCCTCCAGGACGGTAGCGAGCACTAGGGCGAAGCCGGAGGGGAACGCCCCGGCCCACTCCTCCGCGAGTTTCTCGGGAAGGCCCAGCGCGAGAAGTTGCTTCTCGAGGCGGGGACGCCGATGGTACGCGATGAGGCCCAGGACGGAGGCCACGGTAAGGGCCGCCTGCACGACGAGGCCGGTCCACAGGTGGACGACGCCCATCAGGAAGCTG
The DNA here is from genome assembly GCA_016781635.1 of Rubrobacter sp. GTDB lineage: Bacteria > Actinomycetota > Rubrobacteria > Rubrobacterales > Rubrobacteraceae > Rubrobacter_F. The sequence continues at coordinate 8,075 of JADDPY010000216.1, read as the reverse complement.
ACGGTCGAGGCGGAGAAGAACGTGCTCGCGAACTCGAACCACTGCATACGTGAGAGACCGGTATGGACGTGGCGCACACGGGCCTCGGGGAGGAGGTTCTCGGCGAGTTTGGCGTCCCGCCGCCGCGCGAGAATGAGTACGGACTCGGGCGCGAGGTCCAGGGACGCGAGACGATCGCCGAGGCCGTTGAGGACGCGGGCGTCCTTGGCGACCGCTCCTATCGTGTGGTAGCGCGGGATGCTCATGTACCCTTTGTATCCCAGAAGCAGGAGATCACCAGTAAGCGTCTTCACGCCGTGCTCGCGCTCCCACGGCTTCTAGAGCAGAACGAGGAGTAGGGCTGCGACGACCGTCCCGATGAGCGCGCCGGCGAGCACGTCGAAGGGGTAGTGGACACCGAGGTAGACACGGGAGAGGGCCACGAGGAGGCCCGAGACTAGAAAAGCCGGGGCGAAGGCCGGGTAGAAGGCGGAGAGTGTCAGGGAGCCGGCGGCGGCGGTCGCGGAGTGCCCGGAGGGGAAGGAGCTGGAGGAAGGCGTTTTTATGAGGGGGGCTATCTCGGTGTCCCAGAGGAAGGGGCGCGTCCGGTTGAAGAGGTGTTTCGTGCCCTCGGCGACAAGCCACGAACCGGCGATCGCCACCCAGGGTACGGCAAGGTTGAGGGGTTCGAGGCCGCTCATAACAAAAGCGCCAAAGGCCGTAACGCCGAAGAGGGCCCCCGCCGTACCCGCGATGGTGAAGGCGCGCATAACGCTGGAGAAGGGTTGCCACTTGAGACGAAACGTGGCCCGAAAAAGCGACCGGTCGAGGTCCCGGATCTTTGTTACCCATTTCTTCAAGACTCGATGCTCCGTTGAGAAGAACGAACGTAAACGCTGTAGCCGCGCGATGTGATCGAGCGACCGGCCGATTTTACACCCTCCTCACGCCGGACGGACACTCAGAAGCCGTTTCGCCCATCGTCGGTGTAAGCCGCCAGCGGCGTCTTCTTTTTCGAGCCGATCACCCATCTTCGACGACGGCTTCTAAGATCTCCCCGGCCGTCTTTGAGGATCCCATAGAAGCGAGGTACTACTATAAAGTGCGGCTCCTACCCATTACGCTTTCTCAAGTAGAATGGACCCGCAAAGTACGAACCTGCGAAGGGGGCGGCAATGGACCGTGAGATAGTGAAGAGGATTGTAGACGAGGCGCGCGGCGAGGAATCGAACCTCGTGGTATGGGACAAGAGGGATACGTTCACCATTGAGCCCAAGGCCGAGGTCTCCGTCGAGGACGAATACCTCAAGGTGCAGATGGATGAAGGCAAGGCGACCGTCTACGTCGAGTACGACGCCATCTACAAGCTCGTCGTCGAGAAGGAGCGCTCCTCCCGCTCCGGCACCCGCGCGGGCTTCGGAGCCGCCCTCAGCTAGTCAGCACGCTGCCTCAAGGCAGCTCTCTGCGACTTCCGAGCGTCACCGAAGCCACCACATGCACGGCGCGGACGCTCGGAAGCCGCGGCTTCGGTGAGATCCGAAGTCGAACGGGTAATGATCCGACAGCGGCTCCCTTGAACGGATAGCGCCGTCTACAGCCCTCCTGCCGCCGGGATGAGGGTTAGGAACCCTCCATGATCTGCGTTCCCTCGGGTCGAGCTACGACCGCAGCGTGGACGAGGCCTACGAAGAGGCCGGTTTCTAGCGCACCAGGGATGCGTTTTATCTCCGTCTCGAGCGCGCCGGGGTCCGAGATACCGTCAGGGAAGAAGCAGTCGGCGGTGTAGTGACCCCCGTCGGTCACGTAGGGACGATCCGGGTCGCCGGTCTGGGAGCCGGAGCCTTCTAATCTGAGGGTGGGCTCGCACCCCAGGGAGGATAGGGCCGCGAGGGTAGCCTCGTAGCCGAACGGCTCTACCTCGACGGGAAGTGGGACCTTCCCCAGGGAATCGACGGTCTTCGAGCCGTCGGCGACCACTATCAGGCCGCGGGAACTCGCGTGGGCCACGATCTTCTCCCGAAGGAGCGCCCCGCCGAGGCCTTTAATGACGCTGAGGTCCGGGGCGATCTCGTCGGCCCCGTCTATCGTCAGGATGGGGCGCGCCTCTGAAAGAGCGACCAGGGGTATGCCGACCTCACGGGCCAGGGCGGCGGTCCGCGCCGAGGTAGGAACCCCCCGGATGCTGTGGAGCTCGCCAGCGGCGATCAACTCGCCAAGCCTACGCACCGCGTGCGAGGCCGTCGAGCCCGTACCGAGCCCAACCACGGTGTCGCTCTCGACATATCTCTCGACCGCCTTCTCGGCGGCGGCGCGCTTCAAATCCTCCGCCAACTTTTCCTCTCCGGGACGGGCTTAGCGACCAACGGCTTCGACCCTGGAGGCCTGCCCCTCACCTACCTCGAACTCCACCTCAGCGCCCTCTTCGAGCGTGCGACAACCTTCGTCTACGACTTCAGCGTAGTACCCGACGAGATCGTCACCCCGGCTTCCGGCGTGATGAAGCCCTTCTCGTCAGAGAACCACTTGACCCTACCGCGTACCACGAGACCTGGCAGCAAGGCGGGACTCTAGCACCGCCCTCCGGTAGGGGCAACTGCTACTGCGGCGGCTGCACCTCGAGGCGTACCGCAACCTCGCGCGGCTCCTCGCCGGGGGTGACGACGGTGAGGGGCAGCTCGTCACCGGGCTTGAGGGAGTTCACCACCTCTATGACGTCGTCCGGCGTTGAGACGGGCTCGCCCCTGACCTCCGTAATGACGTCCCCAATGGGGACCGGCAGACCGGCGATGTCCTGCTCGCGCCCCTCGCCGCCCTTGAGCCCGGCCTCGTCGGCGGGGCCGCCACGGGTCGTCTTGCTGACGATTGCCCCGTTCTCGGGGAGACCGAACTCCTCGGACAGCTTCGCGGCGTCCTGCCCGGAGTAGGCCGCGAGCTCCCCGACGCCGACCTGGAACATGCTCACGCCGATAAAGCCGTGTTCGGTCGTCCCGGTCTCGATGAGTTGTTCGACCACACCCTTTACCGTGTTGATAGGAACCGCGAAGCCGACGCCCTGGAAGCCTCCGGTCTCCGAGAAGATCTGCGAGTTCACCCCGATCACCGTACCGCGAGCGTCGAGGAGAGGCCCGCCCGAGTTACCGGGGTTGATCGCGGCGTCAGTCTGGACGGCGCCGTTGATCGTGTAGCCATTCGGCGCCTTTATGGGCCGCCCCACCCCGCTCACGATGCCGGTCGTGACGCTGATGCCGACGTTGAGCGGATTGCCGATCGCGATCACCGGGTCCCCCACGCCCAACGCCTCGGAATCGCCCAGGGTGAGGGGCTTCAACGTCTCCTTTGGTGCGTCCACTTGTAGAACTGCGACATCGGTCGACGGGTCCTCCCCCACCACCCGAGCTTCTTCCCTCGTCCCGCTCGCGAAGGCGACCGACACGCTGTCGGCACCCTCCACGACATGCTGGTTCGTGACCACGTGGCCCCCCTCGTCGATCACGAACCCGGATCCACCGCCCGGCCCGACCTCCCGGGAGGCTACCTCCACCGTGACCACGCCAGGACCATCCTGGTTGTAGACCTCCCGCACCGAGGGTCCCTCGGCCCCGCCGGGGTCCACGCTCTTCGCCGGCACGGCCGCACCCGGAGCCTCGGCAATCGTCACGTCCTGCGCGCCGCCGCCGTCGATGTTGGAGACCCCGAGGTAAACCAGGACCGTAGCTATAAGCCCGCCAATGATCGCCGAGACGACCGCCGTAAATGCCGTTTTCAGAACGCATCCCCTCCATAGCTTCGTTAGAAGCGAGATTATATAAGCTGTTGATCCAAGCTAAGGTCATCTAGCTTCCACTCGCCGCCCTCGTTCACGAGGGTCCAGGTGCCAGTGTTACGCTCGGTCGTGCCATCGGTGATCTGGGCTATGGTCACGCCTGTGACGGTCGCGGTATCTCCGAAGACCTGAGCATTTGGGCCCTCTATGAAACGCAAGCTCTCCAAGGTGTCGAACGTTGCGACCCAGTTGCCGAAGGATCCAGCCGTGTTTTGTTGGAAGTTTTGGGAGAGAAGGTCATAAGAGGTTTCGAAGTCACCAGCATCAGATGACTCGTAGACCTGCTCGACCGTTTGGGCGGCGGCTTCCTCCGTAAGCCCGACAGGCTCGTCCGGGTTATTGTTCACCGGCTCGTTTACGGCGGGTGGAGTTTCAGGCTGCCGAGCCTGCTGTTGTTGCGGCTCTTGTTGCTCCTGGGGCTGCGTCTCGGGCTCCGCCGCCGGTGCCGTGCTCTCCTCGGGCGGGGGCTCCTCCCTGGCATTCTCCGCACGGGGCTCCGCCTCCCTGTTTTCCTGGGGCGGGCTCGAAGTCGTGCTCGGAGCTTCGTTGCCTCTATAAGCGGCAAAGGCCGCGATGCCCAGCAGGACCAGAAGTAGCGCCGCCGCACCGAGGAGTAGCGGACCGCGTCTACGGCGCTGCGATCTTTCCTGGACCAGGGCGGCGGTGGGGGCAGGACGGGTTTGTCGCGTGGGCTGAGGTTCGGGGACCGGAGGCGCCGCTTGGGCTGTTGCCCGTTCGCGGATCCGGCTCGACTCCTCGCGGAGCCGGTCGTGGACCTCCGCGGCGGTCGGTCGGAGCTCGGGGTCTTTTGAGAGGCATGCGAGGATCAGGCCCTCGATACGCTCACCCACGGGGAAGCCGTTTGCCTTCGGCGCGACCGGGGGCTGGTGTATGTGTTGGCCGGCGACCTCGATCGGGGTCCCAACGAAGGGGGCTTCGCCGACCGTCGCCTGGTAGAGCGTAACGCCGAGAGAGTAGACGTCGCTCTTGGGGGTCACCCCCTGGCCCTGGAGCTGCTCCGGGGCGGAGTAGAGCGCGGTGCCGAGGTATGCACCGGTCCGGGTGGCGTGCGAGGTGGTGTTGTCCAGGGCTCTTGCGATACCGAAGTCGGTGAGCTTGGGTTCGCCATAAGCGTCGATGAGGACGTTGTGGGGCTTCACGTCGCGGTGGATCACGCCGCGCTCGTGAGCGTGGGAGAGCCCTGCCGCCGCACCCGCACCGAGGTGAGCGAGGTCTTTCTCGGAGAGGGTCCCTTCCTTGTCGATCATACCCTTCAGGTCGCCTCCGGATACGTACTCCATGACGATGTACGAGACCTTTCTGCCGTCGAGTTCGGCCTCTCCCGCATCGTAGACCTGGACTATGTTGGGGTGGGAGAGCCTGGCGGCGGTGCGTCCCTCGCGCCGGAAGCGCGAGCCTATATCAGTCTCGTCGTGTCCGGGGTTGAGGATCTTGACCGCGACCGGGCGGTCTAGGACGGTGTCCTTGCCCAGGAAGACGCGCGCCATGCCGCCCGATCCGATCTCGCGCTCCAGGACGAACCGCTCTCCGAGAAGGGTCCCGTTCATGCCGGCTGAAGCGCCCCTTTCCGTGATTAGACGACCTCGCGGCCCTTCGCTCGTGCGAAGGGCCGGAGGTTCTCCCGAAGCCCCACGAGCGCCTCGACGGGGAGCGCCTGCTCACCGTCGCATAGGGCGGGCCGGCGCTCACGATCCGGTTGAATCGATCCGTTGTTCGTCTTCGCCCCGGTTTTTACGCCACTCTCGATGCTATCTACCCCTACTGGAAGACTCTTCGCGTTTCGAGGTCGCGGATGCGGTGAAGGATCAACTCGAAGCTCTAGTGCATCGACAAGGCGTAAATGAAACCCTCGTTCTCCTGCGTCGCGACGCGGAATCTCCTCCTCGCGCTTCGGGTCGAAGAGTGGCTTGCTCGCCCCGGCTTTTGCGGCGACGATCTCCTGTACGGGGCGCGCTCGCTCGTTGCGGATACGCACGGGCTCACGGCCTACCCCGTCGACCCGTTCCCTGAGCTCACAAACCCCGGCCCTTGTGTGGACATCCTCCATAGATGATCGATTCTATAAGTGCCTCGAACATAAGGCAAACGAAGACGCACGGGGATCGTTGAAAGCCTCCCGAAAGAGGGCTAGGCTATTCTGTGCGGTCAGCCGCGGACGAACGAAGATCAGGCCGGCCGGCCGGCCGGAAGGAGAGAGCTTGAACTTCCGAGCAGAATTGGATCCCCTCAGACCATACGTCCCCCCGAAATCATGGAGGATGGCGGCCGAGGGTACGGACGAGAACCGCTATGCGAAGCTGACCTCCAACGAGCTCGCCTTTGGGCCGCTCCCCGAGGCCCAGGAGGCCCTTGCCGAGGTGCTGTCCCGCGCCAACCGTTACCCTGATAGCCACGTCTCCCGGCTCCGCCGGGCGGTGGCCGATGCCAACATCGGCACCGAGCCAGGTAACGTCCTCGTGGGTAACGGGTCGAGCGAGGTCCTGTTCAATGCGCTCCAGCTCTTGCCTTCCGGCGGCGAGATCGTCTTCCCCTGGCCATCCTTCAGCCTCTACCCGACGGTCTGCGCCGTCCTGGGCATGACCGCCCGACCGGTACCCCTGGACGAGCACAACGGGATGGACGTCGAGGCGCTACTCTCCGCCGTCGGGCCCCGGACGCGCGCCATGATCGTGTGCAACCCCAACAACCCCAGCGGCACGTACCTCTCTCTCGACGACGTGCGTGGGCTGGCCGACAGGTTGCCCGACGAAGTTCTCCTGATCCTGGACGAAGCCTACGTGGAGTTCGTGGACGACCCGACCTACAAGGATTCCCATGCGCTGGCCCTGGAGCGGGAGAACGTCCTCGTCGCGCGTACGTTCTCAAAGGCCCACGGGTTGGCGGGTCTGAGGGTCGGCTACGGTATCGCTTCCGCCGGGATCGCCGACTACGCAGAGCGAGTCAGGTTCCCGGTCTCCGTCAACCTGGCCGCGCAGGTCGCGGCCACGGCCTCGATGCTCGCCCGTGACAAAATCCGCCAACGTGCGGAGTTCGTGATCGGGGAACGCAAGCGCCTGCAAGACGCCTTCGAGAACGCACGGCTCCCGTTTATCCCTTCGCAGGGCAACTTCGTGATGGTCCGGTTCGAGGCGGCCGATTTCGAGCGCGCCGGCGTCCTCGTGCGCGAGGGCGAGGCCCTGGGCTACCCCGGCTGGAGCCGCGTGACGGTCGGGGACGCCTGGGAGAACGACCGCGTAGTGGGGGCACTCTCCTGAGCCGGACCCTCGGGATCGTCGGGGTGGGCCTTATCGGAGGCTCGGTCGGGCTCGCGGCCAGGAGCGCGGGCTGGGAGGTGATCGGGGTGGACAAGCCCCAGGTCCTCGAGAAGGCGACCGGCCTCGGGTCCATAAACCGCGCCTCCACGCTGAAGGAAGTTCGTGGCGCAGACCTGATCCTACTCGCAGCCCCGATCTCCAAAGTGGCCGACATCGTCAACGATCTAGCCCCAACGGACGCCCTCGTAACCGACGCCGCCTCGACGAAGACGCGCGTCGTCGGCGCCGCCGAGAGGGCGGGGCTGAGGCGCTTCGTCGGCGGCCATCCCATGGCCGGAAGCCAGCTCGCCGGCGTCGAGCACGCCGGCGCCGAGCTCTTCCGCGGCGCACGCTACTTTCTGACCCCGACGGAACGGACGGACCCGGAGGCCTACCGCGAGGTCGCCCGCTTCGTGCGCGAGGACCTGGGCGCCATCCCGACGGCCGTCGAACCGGAGAAGCACGACCTCCTGATGGCCGCTCTCTCCCACCTGCCGCACCTTATGGCCGTGGCCCTCCTCAAGGTCGCCTCGGACATCTCCCCGGAGGCCCTCTCCTTCGCGGGCCCCTCCTTCAGGGATCTGACGCGCGTCGGCGCCTCGAACCCGGGCCTGTGGTCGGACATTCTGGCCGAGAACGCCCCCGCCCTCGACGAGGCCCTCGCCGCCTTCGCCGGGACCATGGCCGAGCTCGGCCGCGAGCTCCCCAACCGAAAGAGCATAGAAGACCGCTTCCACGCCGCCCGCAAGGCGTACGACGCCCTCGGCGGCATCCTCGTCGAGGGGAGCGGCAGAAACGCCGAGCTCGCCATCCCCGTCGAGAACCACCCCGGCGTCCTCGCCGAGGTCACGACCCTCATGGGCTCGAACAACATAAACATCCTCGACCTCTACGTCCGCCACTCCAACACCGAACGCGCCGCCCTCGTCCTCACGATAGACTCCGGAGCGGCGGAAGAA
>JADDPY010000651.1:7528-14380 GCA_016781635.1 Rubrobacter sp. | reverse complement strand
GTAGTCAGACGCTCTATCCAACTGAGCTACGAGCGCTTATGTGAGCACGGGTTGGCCCATGCTCTGGGATGATACCGCTGGAGGTGGGTTTACTCAAGGCGTTGGGGATTCTTGGGGGTATACTTGCTATCGGCCAGAGTACGGGAGCGGGGTGATGGGGACACGGTGAGTGTGGCCATTTTGCTTGTCATAGGTGACGATGAGGAGCGGATGCGCTTGAGGAGGGCGCTCTCGGGGGAGGGGTGGCGTGTGATCCCGGCCGGTACCGGGGCTCAAGCGCGGCAGATGGCCGATCGTCAGAGCTTTGAGGTCGCGGTGGTGGACAACCGGCTGCCCGACGAGCGGGGCTTTCAGTTGATCAGCAAGGTGCAGAAGCCCGGCGTCTACACGGTTGCGCTCCTTCGTGACGAGGACACGATGGACCGCATCATCGGGATCGAGCTGGGTGCTGACTACTATATGCGCTCGCCGGTTAATCCCCGCGAGCTCGTGGCGAGGGTAAAGCAGATTCTCCGCCGCAGGGACGGGCAGGGCAAAGACGACGCTCCGGGTCGGCTGTACGTCGGCGACCTCGAGATAGATCCCGACCTCGTCGAGGTGAAGAAGGATGGGCAGCCTGTCAAGCTCTCCCCGCGCGAGTTCAAGCTGCTCTACACCCTTGCCAAGAGCCCGGGGCGCGTCTTTCCGAGGGGGAGCCTGCTGCGTCAGGTCTGGGGCGAGGACGAGTACATAGACGAGCGCACCGTCAACGTCTACGTCCAGCGCCTCAGGACGAAGCTCGGGGACAACACCGATAAGCCCAAGCTTATAGAAACCGTTCGTGGGTTCGGCTACAGGCTTGTGAGGCCGCCCGAAGCTTGAGGGCAGGTTTGCGGGGTGGCGGAGCTGCTAGTTGGTGGCCCGGCGGATCAGGGCCCCGCCCCTGATGGTCTCGCCGGGCCTCACGTCGTAGCCGTGCCCGACGATGCAGTCCTCGAGGTAAGCCCCGTCTCCGACCGACGCCCCCGGCAGGAGGATGCTGCTTTTTATGGTGGCGTTCGGGCGCACCCAGCAGTCCGTGCCGACCGTCACGTCGCCGGCGAGGGTCACGCCGCGTCCGATCACGGCATCCCTACCCACAACGACGTAGCCGGAGAGGTCCGCGCCCGGGTGGATCTGGGCGTGCTCCCCGACCCACACCGTATCGTCCCGCTTCTCCCCCGGCACCCGGACCCGCACCCTCCCGGAGAGCACGTCGAACTGCGCCCGCCGGTAGGCTTCGAGCGTCCCGATGTCCGACCAGTAGAAATCACCCTGGTACCCGACGAACTTCTCCCCGGCCTTCAGGAGAAGCGGGAAGACGTCCTTGGCGAAGTCGAAGAAGGTGCCCTCGGGGATGTATTGCAGCGCCTCGGGCTCCAGGACGTAGATGCCGGTGTTGGCGAGGGTGCTGATCGCCTCCCCCGGGTCCGGCTTCTCCTGGAACCCAAGGATGTTGTCTTTGCCGTCGAGCTCCACCACCCCGAACTCGGAGGTATCGTAGACGCGCCTGAGCGCCAGGGTCGCGAGCGCCCCCTTCTCCTTGTGGAACGCCAGAAGCTCCGTCAGGTTCACGTCCGTGAGCGCGTCCCCCGAAACCACCACGAAGGTCTCGTCGAAACGGCCCGCGAGCCGTTTTACGCCTCCGGCAGTGCCGAGCAGATCGTCCTCGCGCGCTAGACGCACCGTCATGCCGTCCAAACGGGGCTCCTCGCCGTAGGCCGCCAGGAGGGCGTCGGCCAGGTAGTGGATGTTGACGTGCGCCTCCGAGACGCCGTGGCGGGCGAGCAGCTCGAAGATGTGTTGGATGATCGGGGTGTCCACCACCGGGGCCATCGGCTTGGGCATCTCGCCAGTCAGGGGGAAGAGCCTGGTCCCCTTCCCGGCCGCGAGCACCATCGCCTTCAAAGGCGGATGTCCGAACTGCATGCCCGTCTCGCCTGCAAAGAGCCGGTGCGTACCATATATTCTCCCCGGTGCATTACGGAATCCTACACGAACTGTTCCCATCGGCCAAGGCGAATGAACCGCTGAAGCGCTACACGGCCTGGAAGATAGGCGGGCCCGCCGACGTCCTCCTCGAGCCCAGGGGCGCCGAAGAGCTGATCGAGGCCGTCGAGACGGCCAGGGAGAACGGTGTCCCCGTCACGATCCTCGGCGGCGGGACGAACGTCCTCGTCCTCGACGGCGGCATCCGGGGACTCACGATTCGCCTTGCCCGCTCCCTCACGAACGTCGAGATAGAGGGGACCGGCGTCGTCGCCGACGCGGGCGTCCTGTATCCGGCCCTCGCGAACGCGACCGCCGCGAAGGGCCTGGAGGGCATCGAATTCGCGACCGGTATCCCGGGGACGGTCGGCGGCGCCGTCTACATGAATGCCGGGGCCTATGGTGGCGAAACGAGGGAGGTCCTCGATTGGGCCGACGTGTACAAGCCGGAGGGTACGGATGGAGGCGGCGAGGTCGTCCGGATGGCGAACACCGATCTCGGGTTCCGGTATCGGGGGAGCGTATTGCACGAGCGTCCCGGCTGGATCGTCCTGCGCGCCGGCTACACCCTCGTCCCCGGCGACGCGGAGGAACTCAAGGCCCGAATAAAAGGCTTCCGCAAGCAACGCATGACCGGCTCCCCGAACAAACCGAGCTGCGGCTCGACCTTCAAACGCCCCGAAAACGACTACCCCGGCCGCATCATAGAAGCCGCGGGCCTCAAGGGGACCAGGATCGGCCAGTTGGAGATCTCACCGGAACACGCCAACTACTTCGTCAACCACGGCGGTGGCACCGCCAGGGACGCCCTGAAGCTCATCGAACTCGCCAAAGAAACGGTCTGCGAGAAGCTCGGCGTGGAGCTGGAACTCGAGGTCAGGGTCCTGGGCGAGCCGTAAGCCTCGTCGAAGACCCCGCGAACCGTTATCGCGGAAGAATGAATAGCGTGAGCGAAGAATCCGGCTTCTTCATCTTCTACGGTCAGCCCGTAGCTTCGCCTGACCGTTGTACCGCGCCGGGGTACGCGACCCGGGTAGTTAGAGCCGCCGAGTAGGCCCCGGGTTTTCCGGGGGCTCGAAACCGTTAGCCGGTGGCTTGCTGCCCCTCGCCGACGGCCCTCGGTCCGCCCGAGCGCCGGAACAGTTCCGGTATGTCGCCGAGGTCGGTGTGGAGGTCGCAGACGTCGAGGAGGGCCTGAGAGGTACACTGAGTCGCGCTTATGGCCTCGACGCGCAGCCCCTTCTCGCTCTGGAGGTAGTCGACGGCCTCGACGTAGTCGCCGTCGCCGGAGACGAGGACGTAGGCATCGGCGTGGTCGGCGAGGCGCATCATGTCCACGACGATACCCATGTCCCAGTCGCCCTTGTGCGTGACGGTCTTCTCGCCCTCGGGGGTCACGGTCTCGTGCACGGTCAGGGGCTTCGAGCGGACCTTGTAGCCGAACCTGTTGAGGTTGTAGACAAAGGAACGGGCGCCGGGACTACCCTGAGTCTCTTCCGTTTCCTGCTTCTCCACGATGTAGAACGTGGCGCGTAGCAGATCACGACCGGCGACTGCAGCATCCAGGAGTACGCCGTAGTCGAGGACGCCCTTGTAGTAGCTTTTTATGGAATGGTAGAGGTTTGCGCCGTCCACGAAGACCGCTACCCTACCCCCGGCTTTTCTGGACCTCTCCATAACTCCCACGGCGTGGGATGGTAACAGAAAAAGCGCCGAATCGTAGTGTCCCTGGAGGGGGACGCTGTGGTATCCTCGGTCGTCGAATAGACGGCTCGTACAGACGCGCGGTTACCCAAAAAAGCAACATGAGGGCGATACATGGACTTCAAGGCCAGCATAGACGAGCATGCCGATACATATTCCATAGTCGTCGTGCACGGCGAGGTCGACCTGCACACGGCCCCCAAGGTCCAGTACGCCATAGAGCGGGGATCGGAGGGGGTAAAGACGGTCGTCGTGGACATGGCTGGAGTGGCCTTCATGGATTCTACGGCCCTCTCTACGCTCATGCGGGCGAAGGAGACGCTCGATAAGGACGGCACATCTCTCAGGCTCACCGCCCCGTCGGAGGCAGTTCAGCGAATCTTCGACATCACCGGCTTCGGGGACTACTTCGAGATCTACTCTTCCCGCGAAGACGCCGTCCCGCAGTAGCGCAGACGGCCTCCGCGTTTATCACGGCGGCGTGTTTGTCGGGATTCCCTCGCCGTGAACGCCGCTCGTTTCTCTCGCTGCCCCTCGCTCCGAAGATCCCGCGGGTGACGTGTGCCAGCGGGCAACGGGCCTGCCGACGTACTTCGTGGTCCGCGCAACTCCGCCTTGGTTTCGGGGTCCTCTCTCCTGGTATAACGCTCCGCGCACCCACCTCCTGATACCGGGCCTTCTGACCTCTCTGACCTCGCGTAATAGAATCGGTGGATGATGATGACTGAGGCAAAAAATATCGTTGTGCCCGGGCCCCTCGCGCGGCTCGGGGAGGCGTTCGCGGAGAAGGGGCACGAGCTGTACCTCGTCGGCGGGTACGTCCGGGACGTGCTGCTCGTGGGTGAGAGCAAGAAGGACGTCGACGCGACGACGTGGGCCAGGCCGCAGGAGATCAAGGGCATCCTGAGGCCTCTCGCCGAGCACCTGTGGACGATGGGGGAGCGGTTCGGGACGATCGGGGCGAAGGTCGGTATTTACGACGTCGAGGTTACTACCTATCGCAGCGATCTGTACACCGAGGGGAGCCGCCACCCGGAGGTGACGTTCGGCGAGAGCCTGCGCGACGACCTTGCGAGGCGGGACTTCACCATCAACGCGATCGCCGCAAGCGCCGACACCGGGGAGATCCACGACCCGTTCGGCGGCAGAAAAGACCTCTCCCTAGGCGTGATCCGGGCCGTCGGCGAGCCCCTCGACCGGATGCGCGACGACCCGCTTCGGATGCTCCGGGCGGTCCGTTTCGAGACGACACTGACGACTTCTGAGAGACCGTTCGCGATCACCTCGGAGCTTGAGGCGGCGATCAGGGAGAACGCTCATTGGCTCGAGAGCATAAGCGCCGAGCGCATAAGGGAGGAGTTCGAGAAGATCCTCGTCTCCCCGAACGCCGCGAACGGATTGCGCGCGCTCGTCCGGCTCGGCCTGATGCCGTACATCGTTCCGGAGTTTATGGAGACCCTCGCCGTCGAGCAGGATACCGAGTTTCACCACAAGGACGTCTTCGAGCACACCCTGATAGTGGTCTCGAACATAGAGTGGGACCCGGACCTGAGCGATTGGCAATTCTCTATCCTCAGAAAGGCCGCCTTCTTCCACGACATCGGCAAGCCGCGCACGCTCGTCTACGAGCACCGCTGCACCTACTGCGGCCACAAGAGCACGCAGAAGACGGCCGGCGAGGAGGAGTGCGAACTCTGTGGCGGAAGGACGCTGCCAAAGAAGATCCACTTTTACGGCCACGAGAACGTCGGCGCCCACATCGCGAAGAAGGCCATGAAACGCCTCGCCTACCCCAGGGACGACGCCGACGCCGTCGCCCACCTCGTCTCCAACCACATGCGTCCGATGGGCTACGCCGTCGGCCGTGACCCGTGGAGCGACTCGGCGGTAAGGCGTTTCGTCCGCGACACGTACCTCGAGCGCGGCGGGCGGGTGCTCGCCGACGTCGACATGCTCCTCAAACTCGCCCGCGCCGACATCACCGGCAGCGCCCCGAGGCGGCGGCAAATCGCCGTGACCTCCTGGGAGAGCCTCAAGGACCGCGTCGACGAGGTGCGCTCCGAAGACGCCATCGAAAAACTCGAAAGCCCCCTGGACGGCAACCAGCTTATGCAACTATTCGGCCGCGGGCCCGGGCGCTGGATCAAACCGTTAAAAGACCACCTTGAGGGCGAGGTCGTCGAGGGCCGTCTCGGCAAGGACGACACTGAAAGAGCCACGAAACTCGCCAAAACCTACGCCCAGGAGTACGCCCTCTTCGAGGAGGAATAAAGCATGGCCTTCGATCCCCTAAAAACCACGGGCTGGCTAGCCCAACACCTGGACGAGCCCGACCTCCGCGTCGTCGACATCCGCGGCTACGTCAAGAAAAAGGACCTCGGGGAAGGCCGCCAGGAAGCCGAATACCTCGGTGCCCGCGAGGAGTACGAAAGCTCCCACGTCCCGGGCGCCGTCTACCTCGACTGGACATCCGACATCACCGACCCCGACGACCCGGTCCCCGCCCAGCTAGCTCCGCCCGAACGCTTCGCCGCCCTCATGGGCACCCTGGGCATAACGGACGACACGCACGTAGTCGTCTACGACCACGCGGGCACCCAGTTTGCAACCCGTTTGTGGTGGGCCCTCACCTACTACGGCCACGACCGCGTCTCCGTCCTCGACGGCGGATGGAAGAAGTGGACCGCCGAGGGCCGCCCGACCACCCCCGAAGTGCCCAGCCCCAGGCCAGCCACCTTCACCCCGCGCCCCCGTCCCGAATGGCGCACCACCGCCGAAGGGGTCCTCGCCGCGGGACAAAACGGCGACGCCCTGATCCTCGACGCTCGCGACGCGGGCCAGTACACCGGCGCGATAACACGCGGCAGTGGACGCCCGGGCCATATACCCGGCGCCGCGCACCTGCACGCGGATAGTCTCCTCCAGGAGGGTGGCACCTTCCGACCGAAGGAAGAGCTCGAGCAGAAACTCCGTGAGGCCGGCGTACCCGAGGACAGGGCCGAGCCCGTCGTCGCCTACTGCAACGGCGGGGTTGCGGCCACCGTCCCTCTCTTCGCCATGCACCGGCTCGGCTACAAGAACCTCGCCAACTATGATGGCTCGTGGAACGAGTGGGGCGTGAGGGAGGATCTGCCGGCCGAG
>JADDPY010000651.1:3818-7382 GCA_016781635.1 Rubrobacter sp. | reverse complement strand
CCGGCCGAGAAGTAGCTCGGATCTGACAATCTAAAGTGGTAGTCGAGCGCTGCCGAATCCTAGAATTGAATGCTCCAAGTCGGATAAACTTTTTTGATACGCTCGAACACGTCTTTCAGGCCGAATTCACGATAAGTATCATTAGCAGTGCTTACAAATACGAATTTGAAACTCTCGCCGAGGCTTTGCGCTACGAGTAACTCTGCCGTCGATATAGAAAAAAAGTGACCACGAAACTCCTCGTCTGCTGCCTTTTTGGTCGATTTGACCTCACACAGGACTATGTTCTTCAAGTTCTTCTCGACACTACCGGGATCGTCGAGGTCGATATCAGCTCGCAACTTTACGATGTCGAACGCCCGACCGTAGATCACAGCGCCGGTCTTGGCGAACTCGACGAGCAAGGTACGTCTTTGGGAAGCTATAGGAATGATGAATTTTTCACTGCTACTTTCACCACTACTGCTGTCTACCAAGATCGACGCAGCACGCTTGGCAGTTCCCTGGCCACTTTGGGAAGGAAGGATTACCGGCTCAGGCATCTCTGTAAATTCTACTCCCGCTCTTCCTTGCTCGATCTGTGAATCTCGCATTTATGCTCCTAGCTCTTGCTCAAACGCGCTCTGCTTGGATTCTGGAAAGTGCTCGTTACGCTCGTCCGTACTCTTGAGCCTTAAACCGCTGGCCAGTCACTTCCTTCGAATCATCCGAAGCCAGGTAGAGGAACACGGCGGTGTTCTCTTCCGGTGTGATCTTTGTCTGAGGGTCCTCCTCGGGGTAGGCGGCGGCGCGCATCTCGGTGCGCATGCCGCCGGGATCGACGGCGTTGGCGCGAATGCCGCGGTCCTTTAGCTCGGCGGCCAGAATCTGGCTGAGGCCTTCGACACCGAACTTGCTGACGGAGTAGGCTCCCCACTCGGCCCGGCCCTCGACGCTCACGCCGCTCACTATGTTGATGATGGAGGCACCTTCCGGCATGTGCGGGATGGCCGCCTTGGCTAGAAGGAAGGGTGCCGTGAGGTTGGCGTCTATGACGCGGCGCCATTCATCCTCGGGATACTCCTCTATCTTCACGCGGGGACCCAGGAGGCCTGCATTGTTCACGAGGACGTCTATCCTGCCGAAGCGCCCCACGGTGGCCTGGATGAGCCCCTCCACGTCCGCCGCCGATGCTACGTCTGCAGGCACGGCAAGAACCTCGGCCCCCGCCCCTTGGGCCTCTTCGGCGACGGGTTTGAGGGAGTCTTCACTGCGAGCGTTGATCACGAGCTTCGCGCCTTCTCCCGCGTAGGCGAGCGCCAGCGCCCTGCCGAGACCCCGGCTCGCTCCGGTGATAAGTGCGACTTTGCCTTCTAGCATGATGTTTCCTTTCCGTGTTTCAGTCTTCGTCCCCTGCGCCGTGATATCCACCGGCGGCGTCCCGACTGCATCGCTCGTGCGCAGGTTGTCGATCACAGTCTACAGTGACGCCCTGGAGGCTCGCTCCTTACTGCAAATCTTCGCTACTTGGCGTATAAAGGGTTCGTGGCTGTTTTCGTGGCACAACTTGGGATGAAAATGAGAACGAACCTTGTACGGTGAGAACGCGCCGCCGTCTTGGGCGCGGCTGCCGGGTGCCAGGTGCCGGGCCGTCGAGCACCTGACGAAGCTCGAGGGCTTGCAGGAGTTCGAGCTCCTCGCGGGCTTGGAGGAGGGCTTCTTTCAATCGCTTGCGATCTCCGCCGAGGTACTCGAGATAGGCGCGGGAACCGCGATCTACCGCGAGGGTCAACCTTCCGGCGCGATCTACTTTATGCGCGAGGGCCGGGTGAAGCTCCACCGCATGAGTAGCGGCCCGAAGTCCCGGGATCAAATTCTCGGAGTAGTCGGCGACGGCTCCGTCCTCGGCCTCGCTTCGGCCCTCGAAGGCAAGCCCCAGAGCCACGGCGCCTCGGCCCTCACCGACTGCGTACTCTACGCCGTCTTCCGCGACGACCTCGTCAACCTCGTGCTCTCCCATCCCGAGGCCGCCCTCCGCCTCACCCAGGCCCTCGCCGCCCGCAACCGCGAGCTAGAAGACCTCGTTGGCGATCTCGTCTTCCACAGCGCCCCCCAGCGCGTGGCGCGCATGCTCCTGAACCTCGCTACCGAGGAGGGGCGTGTCACCAAGCGCGGCGTTGTCTTCGAGCCCTCGCTCTCCCGCCAGGAGATGGCCGAGGCGACTGGCATCTCGCGCGAGGCCCTCTCCCGCGCCCTGAGCCGACTCGCCCAGGAGGGCATACTGAACCTCGACGGCAAGACGATCACCATCCTCAAGCCCGCCGAACTCCGCGCCCGTACCTGAGAACCCGAGAACGTTTCCCAATAAGAACCCGTTTTGCGGGTAATTTGATCTATGTCACACGCCCCCATGATGCCGATCATGGGCCTCGATGATGGGCGTCATCGGGGGGTATCCGGCCTCTCGCGGCCTTGTTATAAAGCTCTTACCAAGAGAGCGTGTTCCGAGAGGAGAAACACCGTGACCTACGTTATTACCGAGCCGTGCATCGGCACCAAAGACCAGTCTTGTGTGGAGGTGTGCCCGGTCGATTGCATCTACGACGCGGGCGATCATTACATGATCAACCCGGAGGAGTGCATCGACTGCGGCGCCTGCGAGCCGGAGTGCCCGGTCGAGGCGATCTACCCCGAGGACGAGGTCCCCGACGACCAGGAGAGCTACATCGCCAAGGCCGCCAGCCACTTCGAGTAAGACCGAAACGAGCGGTGTTAGCGGGGAGGGGCCTTCGGGCCTCTCCCTTCTTTATGCCCCGGTAAGCCGGAGCGAGGCATCACCGAAAACCTGCAAGCGGCCCTACCCGGACCGAGCCGCCCTCCCCGCAGACCTTCTGCCCGAGGTGGGCA
Organism: Rubrobacter sp.; assembly: GCA_016781635.1. GTDB lineage: Bacteria > Actinomycetota > Rubrobacteria > Rubrobacterales > Rubrobacteraceae > Rubrobacter_F. The sequence goes on along the minus strand of JADDPY010000651.1, from coordinate 4,496 downwards.
AGGCAGCGCTTGAGGTGTCTGCGGGCCGCGCTCCTCGCCGGGGAAGAGCTCATGACCCTTCGGAGCAACGCATCCTCCGGGCGCAGCTCCGTCCTGAACTCGGCGAGGACGCCGTCACCCTGGTCCCGTAGCACGCACTCTCCGTAGCCCGAGACCGGACCCTCGTATGCCCATCGCAGCAACCCATACGGCTCGGCTTTCTCCAGGACGCTCATCACCTTGCGCCGCGCCCCCAGGACGGAGACCTCCCACTCGGAGACCATCCCCGGTGCCCCCGCGCCCGCCAGGATCTCCACCCGCCTGACCCCCGGGGCCCAGCCCGGGAAGCCTCGCACGTCGAGAAGCGCCTCGTAGAGTGCGTCAGCCGAAACCGGCGCGAAGAGGCTCGCCCCGAGGACCTCGGCGGCGCGTTTGTTCGATGTTGCAACGTTCATGTTGCGAAATTGTACAACACGGCTCCACGGTCCCTGTCCTTCCCGCCCCCTATAATCCCGGGCGTGGACCGTCCTGATGGCATGAGTTGGCGTACGGTTGGGGCGGAGTACCTGTTCTCCAACCCGTGGTGCGCGTTCCGGGTGGACGAGGTAGAGCTGCCGGACGGGGCCAGGATCGGGTATGGGGTGCTGGAGAGCGGCGGGTTCGCGGCGGTCGTCCCGGTGACCGGGGACGGCCGCGTGG
>JADDPY010000651.1:0-3781 GCA_016781635.1 Rubrobacter sp. | reverse complement strand
CACGCTGGAGTTGCCGGGAGGGGGCGTAGAGGCGGGGGAGGACCCGCGCGAGACCGTGCGGCGGGAGCTCAGGGAGGAGGCCGGCTACGAGGCCCGCGACCTCGTACATATGTTCTCGTTGCACACGAGCCCCGGGCGCTCTACGGAGGTCTGCCACCTCTTCCGTTGCCGGGCCGAGAAGCTGCCCCAGGGACCCGAGCCCGAGCCCACGGAGTTCGTCTCGACGGTGGAGATGCCGCTTTCGGAGGCCAGGGAGGAGGCTTCGCGGGGCGGGATCACGGCGGCCACCACCGTCCTCGGGCTGATGTTGGCAGACGGCGCCCGCTGAGGTTGTGTGGAGGAACGCGCCGATGTTACATTGGTCGCGAGAGAGCGAGATCGGGGAGCTGAGAGGCTGAGAGGGCGGTAGGGTTCATTGTGAGCCCGGTCGCCGACCCGTTTGACCTGATCCGGGTAATGCCGGCGGAGGGAAGCACGCCATGTCGAGCCACAAGAAGTGCGGGGTCTCGGAACCTCGACTTTCCTACCTTCCCTCTCCCCGTAAGCCCGGAGCTAAATCGAGGAGGTAGAGGGGCGATGCATCTTCACACTTTCGGGGCTGACGACTTTGAGCCTAGCGGGCTGCGGCCTATCGGGAAGGGTGCCGCGTGAGGGCGGCAGATCTGATCTCGCGCCACCCGGAGGCCTGGCGGGGAGCCACGAGGCACCCCTTCCTGGACTCTCTGCGGGACGGCACCCTGCCCGTCGGGGCTTTCGAGGCGTGGCTAGAGCAGGACTACCTGTTCGTCGGTGATCTGCTGGCCTTCCAGGCCCGGTTGCTCGCCCGTGCCCCACGCCCGGCGCAGAGGGTGCTCGCGGGGGGCCTCGTGGGTGTCGAGGACGAGCTCGGCTGGTTCGAAGACCGGGCTCAGGAGCGCGGGCTGGAGCTTGGGAGCAAGCGCCATCCCACAACGGAGGCCTACCGGGATCTTCTGACGGTGCTGGACGAGGGCCCATACCCCGTCGCAATAACCGCGCTATGGGTGATGGAGCGGGCGTACCTCGAAGCCTGGCGGAGCGCCGCCCCGGGGCACCCGGAATACCATCCCTTCGTCGAGCACTGGACGACGCCAGAGTTCGCCGGCTACGTGGCAGGATTGGAAGAGGCCGCCGACGCCGCGCTACAGGCCGAAGGAGTGCCGGAAGAGCGCGTTGAGGCCGCCTTTTTGGAGGTTGCTTCCGTCGAGAGGGACTTCTGGGAGATGGCCCTCTCCTATTCTGCGCCTCGACACGCTGGGGACGAAGGGTGAGGTTGTCGAAGGCCTTGTGGGAGGAGAACGCCGGGCTCGCTCGGGCTTCTCTCGAGCACCGCTTCGTACGCGGCCTCGGGGACGGCAGCCTGCCGCTGGGGAGTTTTCGGCAGTACGTCGCTCAGGATGCGTTCTTTCTCGAGAGCTTCGCCCGGGCCTACGCGCTCGCGCTCGCCCACAGCCCGGATGGCGAGGGGATGCGCGAGTTTGCGGGGCTCGTGGCCGGGGTGCTGGAGGAGCTCAGGATGCACGAGGGCTACGCCGAAGGGTGGGGCGTCAAGCTGAGCGGGGTCGAGCCCACGGCGGCGACGCTAAACTACACGGACTTCCTGCTTTCGACCGCATCTCTCAAGAGCGTCGGCGAGACCTGTGCAGCAATGGCTCCATGCATGCGTCTGTATGCTTTCCTGGGGCAGTCGCTCGCGGAGGAGGGGTACGATGCAAGTAATTCGTACGCCGAGTGGATCGAGACGTACGCCGACCAGGGCTTCGAGGGGCTCGCGACGAAGCTCGAGCTTCTCGTAGACCGCTACGCCGAGGACACGCCCGCCGTACGCACGTCGTACCGCCGGGCCATGGAGCTGGAACTGGCCTTCTTCGAGGCGAACGCCGGGGCAGACGCCGGGGGAGGCTGACGTTGGTGATGTCCGCGTCGGCGGGGCCATGAGTGCGAAACCGAAACTTGCCTCCCGTGGGGTCGGCGTCGAGAAGGGCGGCGTGCATATCCTGGACGGCGTGGACCTCGAGGTTTCGCCTGGTGAGTTTGTCGCCCTGATCGGCCCGTCCGGTTCGGGCAAGTCCACCCTCCTGGGCCTGCTGGCCGGCCTCGAAGCTCCCTCCGAAGGTTCCGTCGAGAAGGACGGCGCCCCCCTCGCCCGCCCCGGGCTCGTCTCGTACATGCCCCAGAGCGACCTCCTTCTCCCCTGGCGGAGCGTAGTAGCGAACGTCGCTCTGGGCCTGGAAGCCACCGGGGTCCCGAAGGGGGCGGCGCGGGAACGGGCGGCGGAGTCGCTGGAGAGGTTCGGGCTCGGTGGGTTCGGAGGGGTTTCGCCCTGGGCACTCTCGGGGGGGATGCGCTCGCGAGTCGCGCTCCTCAGGACCGCACTCCTCGGCCGCGACGTGCTCCTCCTGGATGAGCCATTTGGGGCCCTCGACGCCCTGACCCGCCGGGGCTTGCAGGAGTGGTTGCTCGGGGTGCGCGACGAGCTCGCCGCCACCATCGTACTCGTGACCCACGACGTCGACGAGGCGATCCTCCTGGCCGACCGGGTCCTCGTCCTCTCGGAGCGGCCCGCCCGGGTCGCGCTCGACCTCGAGGTAGACCTCGAGCGGCCCCGCACCATGGAGCAGGAGACCACGGGGGGGTTCGCGACCCTGAAGGCGCGACTCCTCGGAGCTCTCGGGGTTCTCCGGTGAAGCACCGCAAGCCGGGGCGCAAGGAGGTCCGTAAGGCAGGGGGCGCAAGGGGTCGGGTCGGGCGTGCTCTACCGGCTGTCTTGCTGGGCCTCCTGGTCCTTGCGGGGTGGGAGCTCACCGTGCGCCTGTTCGGCATACCGTCCTTCCTGCTGCCCGGGCCGGTGGAGATAGCCGGGGCGTTCTGGGAGGCTCGGGCGCTACTCCTGAAGCATTCGGTTCCGACGGCGTTCGAGGCGCTTTCGGGGTTCTTCTGCGCAGCGGTGACCGGGGTGCTTTCGGGGCTTCTCATAAACCGCTCGTCGCTTATGGAGCGGGCGCTCTATCCCTGGCTCGTCGCCTCTCAGGCGGTGCCGATCATTGCGCTTGCGCCGGTGCTCGTAACCTGGTTCGGCTACGGGCCGCTTCCGAAGGTGATCGTGGTGACTCTGTTCTGCTTTTTCCCCATCACCGTCGCCACGGCGGACGGGCTCAGGTCCATAGACCCGGAGCTGGTCCGGCTCATGCGCTCCTTCGGCGCCACGCGATGGCGCATCTTCTCGATGGTTGAGGTGCCGGGTTCGCTGCCGTTCCTGTTCGGGGGCTTCCGGCTCGCCGTCACCTACTGCGTCGTCGGGGCGGTTACGGGGGAGTGGGTGGGATCCAGCGAGGGCCTGGGCTTCCTGATGAACGCGGACAAATCCCAGTTCGAGATCGCGCGGCTCTTCGCCGAGATCGGCATCCTCTCCTTTATGGGCGTGGGCCTCTTTATCCTCGTCGCCCTCACCCAGCGCCTCTTCGCCCCTTGGACCTTGAGGAGGACCGGCTGATGCCTTTGTGGTAGTCTGCCACTCGCAAACACGGCGGAGCTTCCTCGCAGGGGTGCGGGGCGGCTGAGAGTCGGCGAGAGCCGAGACGCTTAGAACCTGACGTGGGTAATCCCACCGGAAGGGAGTTGTCCTTATGGAACCCGTTTATGAACGGACCCGCGACCGCGCTGTCGAGGGGTCTAGCGCTCGACCTCGATCGCTGGCGACCAGATGCCTGCTCGTCGCCGTGATCTCAGCCCTCTGTACGATCGCCGTCTCCTGCGGAGGAGG
>JADDPY010000537.1 GCA_016781635.1 Rubrobacter sp. | reverse complement strand
CACCAAAATTACGAGGTGTTGCTTGGACAGTAAGAAGGCCCGTCGCATGAGAACGGCGGGCTGCGTTCGCAAGAATCCGTAGGGGTTAGGCGCTGGCGTAGAAGCCGTCCAGGTGCTTCTCGGCCAGCCTATCACCTACCTCGCAGCACACCCTGACCTCTTCCCCGTCGGGCAACTTGAAGCGGTAACCCGTCCAATCCTCCAACTCGTCCCAATTGTGGCACGTCGGACAGCACTCCACGCGCCTGTGGAGCATCAGCATCTTGGCCTTATTGCAACCGTAGTAATCTTTCAATTCTCCTGCTGCTCCTGCTGGCGCTTCTTCTCTCACCGAGCCCTGGCGGCTTTGCGGTCAGACTCGGATCTTTCTTCGGGTGTCATTCGTTATTCTTCTGGCTTCGAGGTCGCCGATACGCCGAAGCGTTATGCTTTTGCAAGCATGACGCTTATAAGCTATCTGCACAAACTATACGATACTTGTGGCAAATATTGTATGAAACTTTGCCGCAAGGACTACGTGCGCGGGATCGCCGGTTGCACGAGAAGTACCTCCATATGTATGGGCTTTCCGTGCAAAGCCATTTCTTTTATCGGAGGAGGTCTCGGCTGTTGTATCCTCGAGGCGCGTTCTTGTAGAAGATAGGAAGGTCTCATGTTCGATTATTTGCAGGGGGATGAAGGTTATGTGCTGCTCGGGAGGATGGAGGGGAACGTACCCGGATATCTCTCTTATAACGCGGACGAGGGGGAGGTGGTCTGCGTATTTCGCGGGGCCACGGAGGCGGAGGGATTTTACATGCACTGGCGCGCCAGGATTCCGGGCGAAGGTTGGGGTGCCGTGCGACTCTCGAACGAAGATCTAATCGGGGTGCTCCAGAACTTCGACCTCGTCTCCGTTAGCCCGGAGCCAACCCCGGGCTCCGCTGAGTACCTCTACACCGTCGAGGACTTCGTCCGCACGCTTCGCGAACCGCGCTAGGGGCACATGACGCTTGGCGCTGACGGGCTTTAACCACAAGATTTATGGGATAGACTTGGCGAGCAATCCACGTGTGGGGGGACGATTGGAGACTTACAAATCTTCGAGGAAGACGGTTAGCGGCGGGGGGTATCCTCGCGGCTCTTCGAGGGGACGGCGCAAGGTCTCTATTGTCGTGCTCGTCGTCTGTGCCGTGCTTGCCGGGGCGGTGGCACTGGACTACTGGAGCAATTCCGGCAGGATCTACAACGGCGTCTCCGTGGCCGGCGTGGACGTCGGTGGCAAGACCACCGGGGAGGCCGAAGCGCAGGTCCAGGAGCGCCTCGCGCAGAACCTCGACGAGATCGACCTGAGCGGGCCCCAAGACTTCACCCTCGGTGCCCGGCAACTGGGCGTCTCTTACGATGTCCCCGCTACCATGGATCGGGCCTACGAGATCGGCCGCGGCGGCAACGTTCTCGAGCGCCTGACGAGTCGGCTTCAGGCCGCTTACGGTTCCGCTGAGGTGTCTCCCGAGATCGGGTACGACCCCGCGCGGGTCGACGCCTTGACCCAGGCCGTCGCCCAGAGGGTCGACGGGCAGCCTCGCGAGGCATCCGTCGCCGTGGAGGGGGCCGAGGTCCTGGTCGGGGAATCGCGCGAGGGGTACGGGATGAACGTGCCGGCGACCGCCGCGAACATCCGGGCGGCCATCGAGGGGGCCACCGGGGAGACCGAGATGGTGGGTGAGACCGTCGAACCCGCCGTGGATACGCCGGCCGCCGAGGCCGCGGCCACCGAGGCCCGGGACGTCATGTCCGGGGAAGTTTCGCTCTCCACCGGGGAGGAGGAGTGGACCCTGACACCCGCCGAGGTCGGCCAGACGCTCGACTTCGTGCCGAAGGGCGGTGAGATCGACGTTGCGCTGAATCGCGAGAGGCTCCGGGCCGCTGCGTCCGAGCCGATACAGGCGCTCACCGCCGAGCCACGCGAGGCGGGCTATGAGCTGAACGGCGACGAGGTAGTCGTGACGGCCAGCCAAACCGGTATGGCGGTCGACGAGCAAGCGTTCTTCGCGGACCTCGAGACCGGGCTCTTCGAGGGGCGGCGCGAGTACGAGATCCCGGTCGTCACCGACGAGCCCGAGCTCGTCACCGCCGAGGCCGAAGCCCTCAAGCCGACCGATCTTCTCGGCAAGTACCGCACCGATTATGCCGTCGTTCCGGATGACGGTAAGCGTGTGGAGAACCTCGAGATAGCCTCAGAGGCCGTGGACGGCTTGTTTGTAGCGCCGGGCGAGATCTTCTCCATGAACGAGAATGTCGCCGGGCTCGACTACAACGCGACCAAGGTTATCATCGACGGCAAGGAGACACTGGCTGATGGCGGCGGTCTCTGCCAGGTTACCTCGACCCTGTATATGGCCGCCAACTATGCCGGGCTCGACATCACCGAGCGCAGCCCCCACTACGCTCAGCTGCCGTACATAAGGCCCGGCCTCGACGCCACGGTGTGGTTCGGTGACGAGAACGGCGTCGGCGCCCTCGACATGAAGTTCGAGAATACCTCCGACGGCTACGTGCTCATCCGCCAGCGCGTCGCCGCTGACGGCTACCTCTACGCCGAGGTCTACGGCAAGCCCAGCAACACGAAGGTCGAGATGACTTCAGAGCCCAAGTACATGGGCGCGGACTACTCCAAGTGGAACACCTACCAGAAGGTGACGAAGGACGGAGAGGTGATCTACGACGGCCTCCTCCACAAAGACACCTACAACCCCCTGATAGACGAAAAAGGCAAGACCATCCCGCCGCCCGAGGTCCCGGTCCCGGCCGTCAGGCAATAACCAGGCCCACGCTTGCCTCGCGCCAATCGCCCGGAACGCGCTTATAAGGCCGCTCCAGGCGTTGCTGCTTATAACCAATGCTGCAATAATCTGTCCACGATAGCCATCAGCAGGGGCGATGGATGGCGCGGGACATGCAAGGGGATCACCCTCGCGGTTCGCGACGAACTCGGAGACCCCGTCGTCCGGCGCATTGAAAGCCTGTCACTAACGGAACTCCGTCGTGTGGTGGGGGAGGCAAAAGAAAAAAGATCGAGAGAGGCAAGGTCGAGCCCCTGAAGCGCGAGTTCTGAAGCTCTAGCCAGGGAAGAGGGGGGAGCTGCTCGAAGCAGCTCCCCTTCTTCTTTTTACCGAAAGTTGGCCGCTAAGGGCTAAACGAGTGCTTCCTGGCCCTTGAGAACGTCCTCGGGCTTGCCGACAGGGCGCAAGAGTCGTGGCTCGCCCTGCCAGATCAGTATTTCGGCCGGGTTCGGGTGGCTGAGGAAGCCGAGGTTGCTCGCGCTGAAACCGTAGGCCCCGCTGTAAAAGACGCCGACAAGGTCGCCGGGCTGCGGGTCGGCGAGCGGGATGTTGGTTCCGAACATGTCCAGCGGCGTGCAGCACGGGCCCGCGAGAGCGACGGGCTCCCCCTCGCCGGGGGAGCGGGAGAGGTTCAGGATCGGGTACGCCTTCCTGAAGACCTGGCCCATGTTGCCGGTCGCGGTGAGGTGGTGGTTCATTCCGCCGTCGGTGGTCACGAAGGTCTTGCCCTTCATGTCCTTGACGTCAATCACCTTGGTGACGTAGAGGCCCGCGTCGGCGACGAGGTAGCGGCCGAGCTCGAAGACGAATCGGCAGCCTTCGAGGCGAGGGTCGGTCCGGTAGTGGGCAAGAAGCTCTTGGAACCCGGCGCCGAAGCGCTCCAGGTCGAACTCCTCCAGCTTCTCGAAGTACGGGACGCCGAAGCCGCCGCCGAAGTCGACCATCTCCATCGGCCGGCCCGCGAGGTCGGCGGTCTTCAGGGCGAGCTCGAAGATGTTGCGGCAGTGCTCGATCAGGGGATCCACCTCGAAGACCTGCGTCGCCGTGTAGACGTGGATGCCGCGGAGCGTCATGTGGTCGGGGTGGGCGAGCGTCCGGCGGACCGCCTCTTCGAGATCAGCCTCGTCCAGGCCGAACTGCCCGACCGTGCCGCCCATCCGCATCCCGCTGCCCATAAGCTGCTGGGCCGGGTTTACGCGGAGGCCGACGCCGATGTTCTTGTTCTGGCGCTCGGCGACGGCGGCCAGACGGTTGATCTCGTAGACCGACTCGACGTTGACCGCGAAGATGCCCTCCTCGACGGCCATGCCGAGCTCTTCGTCGGTCTTTGCGGGACCGGCGAAAACGATGTCCTCCGGAGCAAACCCCGCCTTGCGCGCCACCACGAGTTCGCCCGAGGAGGCGACCTCCGCCCCTGTGAGATGCTCGCGCGCGATCACCTGGTTCACCGCGAGGTTCGGATTCGCCTTGACCGAGTAGGTGACCTCGACGTCGCCGCCGAGGGCTTCGCGGACGCGCCGAACCCTATCCACGATCATCTCGCCGTGGTAGAGGTAAAACGGCGAGCCGTGTTCGGCGGCGATATCCGAGACCTTCACGCCACCGGGGGCGAGTACACCGTCCTTCCAGCCACCGAAGCGCTCGGCGAGGTCGTGAGCCTTATCTATCTGCGTACGCATTGCTAATCCCCTTGCGGTCGATCTTGCCGGAGGGCGTCTTCGGGAGCTCGTCCTGGACCAAAATCTCCTTTGGCACCATGTATGGCGGCCCGTTGTTCACCGCGTACCGTTTGATGGCCCCAATGGGATCGTCGCCGTCCACGTCGCCCTTCAACGAGACGACCGCGACCACGTCGTGCCCGACGTCAGGGTTCGACACCCCGAAGGAGCAGGCCTCGTGCACGTACCCCGAGCTTATAAGGAGGTTCTCTATCTCCTCGGGGCTCATCCGGTAGCCCTGGGACTTTATCATCGCGTCCTCGCGCCCGACGAAGTACAGAAAACCGTCCTCGTCGCGTCTGACCTGATCCCCGGAGTACACCACCCTCTCGACGTCCAGAAGCTCCGGCGGGGCGAGCGGGTTCGGACGATACGCCTTCGCCGTCTTCTCGGGCTTCCCCCAGTAGCCCATCGCGACCGTGGGGCCGCGGTGGACGAGCTCGCCGACCTCGCCGGGGGCGCACTCCTTACCTTCCTTGTTTATGACGATAATCTGAGTGTCCGGGATGGCCTTGCCGATGCACTCGGTGCCGCGCTCTATCTCCTCGGGCGGCAGGTACGTGGAACGGAACGCTTCCGTGAGGCCGTACATCAGGTAGATCTTGGTGCCGTTTGGCTCCAACAGACGTCTCAACTCGTCGAGGTTGGCCTGCGGGATGCGCCCGCCGGTGTTGGAGATGTAGCGCAGATGCGTGAGCGGCTGCTCCTGGAGGGACTTCGAACCGCGGAGCAAGAGCGCCCACAGCGGTGGAACGCCGGTGACACCCGTGATCTCGTGGCGGCGAAGGCCCTTCAATAGGTCGCCCGGCAGCCTCGACCGGAGCAGGGCCAGGGTCGCGCCCACCCGCAGCGACGTCGTGAACTGGTTGAGCCCGGCGTCGAAGTTGAACGGGAGGGCCGAGAGGATGCGGTCCTCGGAGGTATTCTCCAGGTACGTCGAGACAATCTGGGACCCCGCCACGAAGTTGCGGTGGCTCGTGGAGACGCCTTTCGGCATCCCGGTCGAGCCGGAGGTGTACAGGATCGTCGCGAGGTCGACCTCGGAGACGGACGTCTCTCGGGGGGAGCCGTCGCCGGCGAGAACCTCGGCGAGGTCGGTGAGCTCGCCGGAGATGCCCCCGGCGTCCGGCTCCTCGCCCTTGTAGAATGCCCTCTCTCCCGTCTTCGGCTCCAGCTCGCCGAGCTTGGCGGAGTCGCCGATGATGACACGGGCGTCGCAGTCCTCGGTGATGTAGCGGACCTGCTGGGCCCTGAGCTGAGGGTTGATGTTGACGAAGGCCGCTCCCGCGCGCGAGGCGGCTATCATCGCGATGATCGCCTCCCAGGACTTATCCATGAGGACGCCGACCCGGTCGCCCTTCTTTACCCCGGCGTCCTGCAGGGCGGCGGCCAACGCGCCGCTCTCGCGGTGCATGTCCTCGTAGGTGTGCTCCGCGTTGCCGTCGACGACCGCGACCTTTTGGGGGGCGCGCTCGGCGGAGTTGAAGAGCAGGTCGTGTAGTGTGAACTCTGGGCGCATGATCAGGCGGACTTGCTGGTGACCAGGTCGGCGATGGTCCGGACGGAGGCGAAGTTCTCCTCGTCCAGCTCCTCGTCCTCGACCGTGACCCCGAAGCGGTCCTCCAGGAACATCACGAGCTCGACGGTCTGCAGCGACGTCAGAACGCCGTTCTCTATAAGCTGCTCGTCGTCGGAGACCTCGCGGTTCCCGGTTACGTTCTCCTGCAGCCACTCGCGAATAGCGGCGGCGGCGTTCTCGGTGCTTACTGACATGGTGTTGCCTCCTTATTTCATCTTACCGGTAACACGAAACGACACCGTACTACCTTACCCAGAAAGTAGCCTCGCCATCTCCGACATCGTACGACCAGTTGGCGATGTCGCGAGCGGTCTCGTGGAGCCCTTTGTCCGCCAACTTGACGAGCAAAGTGTTGCTCCGGTCGTTGCGCGGGAAGAAGCCCAGGCGCCATAAATCCGCTGCACGAGCGGAGGTTGGCGAGTCAGAGAAGCGATACCTGATGATGTGGACTCCCTGCTCCCTGAATTCCCGGACGGTCTCCCGCAAGAGCGCCCGCGCCGCGTCGTGGCGGCCCGGTTTCGCCGTCAGGTCGAGTATGTACCCGTCCTCGCCCTCCCTGGTGACGCGCAACACGGCGTAACCGAGGAGCTTCACGCCCTCCCTCGCCACCAGGACGGTGACAGGATGCTGGGGCGAGCTCGGTCCGTAACGCCAGTTGAGGAACGCCGCGTCCTTCTCCGGTATGCAGGGCACGACCGCGGCGATGTCCTCGAAGAGCTCGTCGAACGAGGCGTCGAAGGCGCCGCTTAGGCGCGATACCTTGACGCGATCATCCATCCCGCCTCCGAGGGCCTCGTCCACCAGCGCAAGCCCCCGATTCAGGAGGCCCTTGACGGGGGCGGGGATCGGGGCGCGGGGGCGCTTGGGCGGCGGGGCGGTCTCTTGCTCCATGACCGCCGCACTCGCCCCGGGCTCCTCGAACCCCCTGTAGGGTCCGCGTGCCCCCGCGCCATTTCGGGAGAAGAGGCCGCGCACGTCGTCGATGGTCGGCGAGGGGAGGCGGGAGACGTCGAGGAGCTTGGCAGCGTACTGCATCTTCCCGGCCTCCACCGCCCCGAGGCGGGTCTCCACGGCGATCACGGTCGGTACCATGTCGCAGGCTACGCAGTTCTCGACGGTGCGGAAGAACTTTCGCATGATGGAGAGGGCCTGAAAGCCGTACTGGGGCATGACCTGGTAGTCGGCCGGCGTGTGGGCGAGGACCCGGTGGCCGTTGACCCTATAGTACTGCGGCGTCGCGGCCAGATGGCCCACGATCTCATCCCCCGCGGCGACGACCCAGCGGTGCATATGATCCGCAGCAGGGTGGGTCCCCAGCCAGTTCCACACGGACTCGTGCCAGTCGGTGTAGTAGGCCTCGGGATAGTGAGGATATATAAGGGTCCGCAGCTTGTTGACCCCTGCGAGGTCGGTCTCCTCCATGGGTCTGACTATGGCCTTCACGGCTGGAGGACTACCATCTTCGGGGCCTCGGGGCCCGCAGTTCTGGCCCGTTTCACCGGCCTCTTTCCTGCTTGTTCTCCGGTTGAAACGCGCAAAACTCTCTGCCCTCCGTGCGACCCGCCGTCTGCGATCCGTTCGCGGTTAGATCCAAAGCTCAGAGTGTAAAGGAGCGATACCGCAATGTCCAAGCCAAAACCGGGCCGCCAAATCGACGTTCGACTGATATACGATCTACTTCGAGCCTTGAAGGTTGGGCTTCTCGAATACATAATTGGATCTGGTCGTCTGCAGGTTTCTCGGAGCAGGCATCGCCGACTGATACCGCGGAGGGGCGGACTCTTGAAAGAATTGAACGAGACGACAGGGCCTTTAGGGCCCCGCAAACATCGTCGGGAGCACGCGACGAGTAACAAGGAGCAGCGCGCCGCCTGGAGGCGTCGACGCCTGGTTGCGATCGTGATCGCGGCGGGCGCCCTCCTCGTCGGGGGGCTCGTCGTGGATTATTCGATGGTCAACGGGGAGACGATCCGCCGTGGCGTCCATTCCGGCGAGGTGGACCTTGGTGGCATGACGAAGGCCGAGGCCGGCGAGGCCCTGACCCGCCACGTCTCCGGGAAGCTTGGCGAGATCGACGTCGGAGACGGCGCGGCGACCTTCACGGGCGAGGAGCTCGGGGTTCAGGTCGATGCTGGATCCGCGGTAGAAGAGGCTTACTCCGTCGGTCGTCGGGGCGGCGCTTTCCAGCGCCTCTCCGACTTTGTCGGCTCCTACCTCGGCGGCGGGGTAGGCGTGCCGGCCGCCGCGACGTACGACGAGGCCGCCGCCCGCGAGGCTATCGAGGGGGTGGCGAGCGAGCTGAACACGGAGCCCAAGGATGCCGCCCCGGTAGTAACCAAGAGCGGCGAGGTCGAGGTCGAGGAGGCCGCTCCCGGCCGCGCCGTCGACGTCGACGCTACCCTGGACAACCTGGAAGGTTCGCTGAAGGGGTTGAGCGGCGAAGTCGCTCTCGCGGCGGAGCGCAAGGAGCCCGCGGTCTCGACCGAGGAGGCCCGGGCGAGCGCGCCGACCGAGCTTCTCGGCGAGTACAAGACCGACTACGCCTGGGACCCGGATGAGGGGCGCCAGGCGAACCTCAAGATGGCCTCCGAGGCCGTGGACAGCACCATGCTCGCGCCGGGGGAGGAGTTCTCCTTCACCGAGCAGGCCGGAAGCCTGGATTATGAGGAGGCCAAGGTTTTCTCGGAGGGTGGCGTCTCCTCGGAGGAGGGCGGCGGACTCTGCCAGGTCTCCTCGACCCTGTTTATGGCGGCAAACTACGCCGGGCTCGAGATCACCGAACGCCACCAGCACTACGCCGAGCTTCCGTACATCACCCCCGGGTTCGACGCCACGGTGTGGTTCGGTGACTGGCAGCCCCTGGACATGAAGTTCAAGAACACCACCGACGGCAACATCCTCGTGCGAGAGTTTGTGGACGAGGACGGCTTCCTGACCGCCCAGATTCTCGGGCAGGAGCCGACCGGCCGCAAGGTCGTCTTGAGCGCCGAGAAGGTCAAGCAGAGCCCCACCGAGGGGATTAAATGGGTCACCTACAAGAAGGTGACGGGCGAGAACGGTGAGGTCATCTCCGACGGGGTCATCGGCGAGAGCATCTACAGCTTCAACCCGCCCGTCCCCGAGGATATGAAGCACGAGACAAGCGAGCCCCGCACCTCCGGCTGGCTCGACCCGACCAACACCACCGGCTGGGCCGATTAGCATGGTGCCCGGGAGGGAGGAAGATTGCTTCCCAGGCCTCGATGGCGAAGGGGGCGAGCGATGAGGCGCGCCCGGCAGTTCAGCATGAAGCAGCGCCGCAGCCCTTGGCGCCGCTACGGCATACCCGCGGTGGTTCTCGTCGCCGTCGCGTGCGCCGCCTTCGTCCTCTTCTCCTCCCCCGGCGACTCCCCGAACATAGGTGAGAAACTTTCCGGGTCGCGCCCCGACGGGACGCCGTCGCAAGCGGCGGTCGCGGGTCCGGCAGACAGGGGGGAAGCAAAGCTCGCGCCCGAGGAGGAGGCTCCCGTACGGGTGCCCGTCTCCGAGCAGAAGGAGGCCTCGCCGGAGGCGGCGGCCTACCGGGTCGTGGCCTCCGAGATACCCGGCATGAAGCCGGAGGACATAGAGGGCGTCTATAAGAGCACGAAGGACCCGGCGTGGGCCTCGGTGCGCGTGGATTGCCCGGGCGAGGAGGGGACCTACTTCCTCTTCACCAAGCGGGGCGACGACGGGAAGTGGACGGTCGAGCAGTCCATCCGGGCCGACGAGCCCGAGTACCCGGATAACGAGAACGTCTTGCTCGCCGGGGTGCCCGAGGACCTCGTGAAGTCCGTCTACCCGGAGAACCTGGCCCTCGAAGGGGGTGCGGAAGGGCTGCTCGTGAACCCCGTAAAGCCGGGGAAGCTCCCAGAGGTCGAGCCCGCCGTCTTCTCCCCGCCGAATCCCGTCACCGAGGGCGTGGACGGGGACGAGGGCAAAAGGGTCGACGAGGGGCTCGAGCCCATCCGCCGGGCGGTCGAGGGATACGAGAAGGATCACGCCGGCATCGCAGGCGCTTACGTCGTGGACCCTAAAGGGGGCATCGGGTACGGGGTGCGCGCGGACGAGCCGTTCTTCGGGGCCTCCGTTATGAAGGTTCCGGTCATGGTCGCCGTCTACCGCAAAATCGACGAGGGCGAACTTGCCCTGAGCGACTCTTTCGAGACGGAGGAAGGTGACTGGGCCGCGGGCGCGGGCTGGCTTCAGTGGGAGGAGGCCGGGATCGCCCACACCGTCGAGGACTACCTGTACATGATGATGACGCAGAGCGACAACGTGGCGACCAACGCCCTCGTCCGCAAGGTCGGCGGGGCGGAGCACGTCAACGAGGTGGCGAAGGACCTCGGGGCCGAGAACACCGTGCTCCGCAACAAGATCACGAGCGAGCGGGCCATCGTGACCGGCCTCGACAACCAGACCACCCCCCGCGACATGGCGACGATCCTTTCGGGGATAGCCACCGGGAAAGCCGCAAGCGACGTGAGCTGTAAAGACATGCTCTACCTCATGTACCAGAACGTAACGGACCGCTGGTTGGAAGCGGGCCTCCCCGACGACGTCTATGCCGCGAACAAGACCGGCTGGCTCTACAAGGTCTACGACGATGCCGGCGTCGTCCAGGAGGGCGAGCGGCCGTACGTCGCCGCGATCTTCTCGAAGCATGGCCCGGACGACGTGGAGGTCGGCAAGGAGCTTATCAAGGACGTATCCGCGGCCGCCTGGAAGGCTCAGAGCCACAAGTAATTTAGCCGTCCAGCACACTCAGCGTCCGGCTCGAAAGGGTTTCTCGGGTCACTGTGGTCGGTGTTCGTCCCTCTACTCCCCCTGATGGTCGAAAGCCGGTAGCTGAGAGTCGGTACGGACCCACTGCTTCTCCCGAAGCGGCGGCTACGATCCCCGGATGAAGCGACGCTTGAAGAGCGCTACGGCAGGGCTCAACTCTTCGGCTTTGAGGGCGTAGGCCACTGCGAGGTACGCGGCGAGCGAGGTGCCGCCGACTACGGCAAGGATGACGGCGCGGTCCAGGGCACCAGAGCCCGTCCCCAGAAGCGCCGTTCCGCCCCACGCGACGGCGTACATCGCGGCGCCCGCGACGAGCATCTTGGCGAACGAGGAGAGCAAGCGCCGGCCGCCGAGGCCTTTGATCTCCCTGCTCGTCGCGACCAGCGCTACGAGGGCTAACGCGGCGTAGGCCGCCGAGAGCGCTAGCACGATGCCCTGCGCCTCCCACAGAAGCGAGAGCCCGTAGGCGAGGGCGACGTACAGCACGAAGATGGCGACGTTCAGAATGGCTGGGGTGCTCGTGTTCTGCCGCGAGTAGAACGCCCGCACGAGGTAGAAGTATGCCGAGTAGCCGAGCAGACCTACCGCGTAGGCGACGAGAAGGTTCGCGACGGTCGCGGTGGCCTCGGGTCGGAACTCCCCGCGCTCGTAGAGCAGGCCGACCATGGGGTGGGCTAGCGCGGCCATGCCTACGGCGGACGGCACCACGACGAAGCTCAACGTCCGTAGGCCGAAAGAGAAGGTTTCGCGGTAGCCCTCGGCGTCGCCCCTGGAGTGCTTCTCGGAGAGCTCGGGCATCAGCGCCGTGGCGATGGCGACCACGAACACCCCGTAGGGCAGCGAGAAGATCGTAAACGCGTAGCCGAGCTCGGCGACGGCCCCGAACCCGGAGGCGAGGTAGGCCCCGAAAAACTGGAACCCCACGGAGGCCGCTACGAGCACGACCATCGGCCCGGCGAGCTTCGCCGTGGGGAGAAGGGCCGGGTGCCGGAGCCGGGGGCGCGGTTTATAGCCCAGGGCCAGCATGGTCGGCACGAGCGCCAGGGCCATGACCGCGACCCCCACCGACACGCCCCCGGCGAGGACGTACAAGGCAGTCGTCGGATTGGTCTCACGGAGGGCCGCGTAGGCACCGAACGAGACTATGATGATTAGGTTGTTCAGCACGGGAGCGAAGGTGGGCAGAAAGAAGCGGCGGTGGGCTTGCAGCACCCCGGTGGCTATGGTGGTGACGCCGTAGAAGAGCATTTGCAGGGCGAAGATCCTGAAAAAGAACACCGCAAGCTCCGAGGTCTCCCGCGCCTGCGCCTGCGAGACCTCGCGCGTCGCACCCCAGTCGGAGGCTACGCTCACCAACGGCTCGGCGAAGACGATGCCCAGGAGCGCCGCCACGGCAGTTAGCGGAAGTATGAAGGTGAACAGGGCCTCGGTGAGGCGACGCGCGTCGTCCTCGCCATGTTTGGTGATGCGGTCGACGAGTACCGGTATGAAGATGGAGTACAGGATGCCGCCCAGAAAGAGCTCGTAGATGAGCGTCGGCAACAAGACGGCGTAAGCGTAAGCATCGGCCACGATGGCGGTCCCGAGGACGGCTGCTTGCACCATCGTCCGTCCGTATCCCGTTACCCGCGAAAGGATGGTCGCCGCCGAGATAGAGAGCACGGCTCTCAGGATGCCTGTCATGGAGCGATGGTACTAGAGGAAATCCCCAACTAGCAATCCGCACGAGGGTATAGGAACGATGCCGACCTACGGGTTGCCGTGGGACACAGACGCCCGGGGCGTGGGCCAGCCCGGCGGATGCACGAGGTAGACGATGCCGCCGGAGGAGCCTCGGTTGCGGAGCCAGGCGCGCGAGAACCCGCCGCGATCGTAGACCCTCGTGACCTCCTCGTCTTCCGGTGCGGCCGGATCGTTGACGATTACGTCGCCCGAGGGGGTGAACCCCCGGACCACGAGCAGGTGCCCGTCGCTGCGTGCCAGCGGCGCACCCACGAGCGCCTGCCCGGCCTCCCCGTTGTCCCACGCCACGCTCGTAACCAGCGGCACCCCTGCAGCCACCCAGTCCTCGGCCTCGGTGAGGGAGGCGAAGCGCCCCACCCGGGCTTCGAGACCGTGTGCCGCGGCGTAGGCAGTGTTGAAGGGCCAGTTGCCCCATCCCGCGTAAGCGTGATCGTATACCCCGCCTGCTACCTCTGGAACTGAGCGGTCGAGGTCCGAATCGCTGGATTGCCTCCCCCAGTACGCCATGACCATGGAGAGAGAGGTCGGGCTGCACCACGCCTCCCCACCCTCCTGGAAGACCATCTGCGAGCGAGACGGGACGGATAGGTTCTTGCCGCGTGTCCCACCGGCAGGTTCGGAGCGCCGCGGGTCCTCGCCGTGTCGCGAGGAGTCGGAGACCACGACCGAGACTTCACTCACGATCGGCGAAAGGGCCGGGTCCATGGAAATGAGGTCGAGGTCGTAGCGGTAGGCGTCGGCGTAGATCTCCGCGCTCCCGCTCCGGACGGTATCGGTTTCGACCCTCCAGGTGTCCCGATCTGCCGCATCAGCGCCGCTCGCACTGCATCGCCGCACATCCGTGGCGCCGCTCGCCCATACGCCCAGGTCCAGCGAAGGGCTCCAGCGTCCGTCCGACCGGACCATAAACCTCAGACGGATCCAGGTCCCGGGGGGCGTCATCGCGTTCCAGGAGGGGACCAGCGTGTCGAACGGGAACGGGGTCTCGTGGACGGGGGAGGCGAAGGAGTCGATGTACGGGCGGGTAGTGGAAGCACCCGTCGTGGCTCGGGGCTCCAAGAGGCCGACCGGCCCCTCGTGCTTTCGAAGGTCTATGTAGGATCTGTCCGTCGTTCGGGCCTCTTCTGCGGCTAGGGACACTGCTTGGGGAAATTCTCCCCCTAGAGTTCCGTAGCGTACTTTACCTGGAGAATAATTATACGGACGCTTCTCTTGTAGCTAACGGGTCCAGCAGCGCCTTCTCCTCGATCTCCGCCATCTGCGACTCCTCGCAGGCTTGCAGAGCATACCGTGATAACCTGTTGCAGGCGCGGCTAGAATCCAGACTACTACTTACGGTTGGCAAGGATCAGTCACCCGGATGATGTATTTGGAAAAACTTTGCTACAGTATGCGTCATGAAACCTAGCGGCCCCAGCGACCGTTGCATGGTGGCCGTCGTTCCGAGATAACAGAGGAGTGGAAGGATGACCGACGTGTTTATCAGGAAAATGATATTGGTGCTTGCGGCGGTAGCGCTGATGGCGTTCGTGGCGTCGTGCGGCGGGGCGCCGGACTCGGCGAACGCCCCTGCCGCCCCGAAGGAGCCCGAGAAGAAGGCCGAGCCCGCCGAGCCGGCGGCGCCCCAGGAAGGTGGAG
>JADDPY010000151.1 GCA_016781635.1 Rubrobacter sp. | reverse complement strand
AAGAGGGCAGCAAGACACATTCCGGGGGACAGCCAACATGCAGCCTCAGTACTCATGGTAGACATGGCCCTGGCTACCAAGCTACGTCGGGCTTATGCTGCATAGGTAGGCAGCGGTGATGCCAAGCTGCGCAGCAGGGGGTAAGCAAATGGAGAGCACACTCTCAGTCCGAGAGGCGGCCGAGAGGCTGGGCGTCTCGAAGGACACTATCCGCCGGCGCATCAAGTCGGGGGATCTGGCCGCAGTGCAGGAAGCGACAGCGCAAGGATTCGAGTGGCGGATCGCGCTCAACGATGAGTGCGCTGCAGAGGTAGGCAGCACGGCTGCACAATTGGGCAGCGCTGCTGCGCAGTCAGGCAGCAACGATGCGCAGGTATGCAGCACTGCTGCGGAGGTAGGCAGCCAAGCGGACCCGCAGCCCTCAGAGCCGGACGATGGACTCGAAAAGGCCCTGGAACTGGTAGAGAAGTTGCAGCAGGACTACGCCGCGATACACAAGGAGAACCTGGAGCTCGCGGCGCGCTGCGGGTACCTGCAGGCGAAGCTAGAGGCTTCGGAGAGGCAGGTGCTCGCACTCTCGGCACCGACCGAAACCCGCGAGGGGGGCAACCCCACGCCGTGGTGGCGGCGGCTGCTGAGGATGGAGCCAGCGTGACCGGGGTACGGTAGGCCCGGCGGGAATCGAACCCCCGACCAACGGCTTATAAGGCCGCTGCTCTCACCACTGAGCTACGGGACCGTATCAGGCACGAGGTCAGCTCGGATCCTCCGCGCGAGCTCTCCGACCAATGTATCGGGATGACCGGCGCTACTGCGGAGACGGGTAGGGGCGGTATCTTGCCTCTTGGATCCTCTTTGGGCGTAGAGTCCGCCGAGGCCATACGCTGTCGGCTCGGAGTATGCTACTATTGGCGTTCATGCAATGCATGGTTGCGGCGTCGTTCTTGTGTCGGCTGATTCTTGGAGGGGAACTATGAGACGGTCGCTCGTTATTACCCTCGTCCTGCTGCTCGCCACGCTGATACCCATTTCGCATGCCGGAGCGACGGCCATCTGGTGCAAGTCGGATCCTGTGGTCAGGCTGAACGGCACCGTCGTCGATATGGCGATCGCTATCCCGCTGGAGTACGTCGCACTGGTTGACGGCCCCGTCCGGTACGAGATCCGCACGCCCCGCTCGACCACCCGGGAGCTGCTGGTCACTGGCCCCGGGTTCAACGGGTACGGCGAGGAGGTCGTCTTCACCAATGGGGAGGGTATGGTCGTGGACAACCAGATCCCGACGCGGATCCTGGTCACGGTGCCGATCGACGAGTCGCGCCTCGCGCCAGGCGAGGTGGTACCGGCTGAGTTGACGGTCGTGCCGGCCAAGGGCTTCCCGGTGGTCGTCCAAGGCACAAGCGACCTCACCGAGGTCAAGCTGACCATACTGGGCAGCTGAGTTGCGCCCGTGAGACGGACAAGTAGGGGGTTGGACTTTCGCTCCGCATGCGCTATCCTAGGTAGCTAGCGCAGAACTCCGTCCCCGCGTCCCCGCGAGTTGTGCGTTAGAGGAACGGTAGGAGTCAGCATGAGACATCCCCGTCCGGCGATTGCCTACATAGCGGCGCTCGCCGGCATTGCGCTCTCGCTGGGGACCTTCGCCCTCGGGCGGACGAGCGTGCCGAGCCCGGACAGGCTCGCGCTGGCGGTCGTGTTCGCCGCGCTCATGGCTCTCGCCATACTGTTCCCCATCCACTGGGATCTCAACACGAAGCTGGTGCTCGACTACGCGGTGATCACCGCGTCGGTCCTGCTCTTCGAGCCGGGCCTCGCGATGGTCCTGACCGGTCTGGGGATGTTTCTGGCTCAAGCGATCCGCCGCCAGCCGTGGGACCAGACGGTCTTCAACGTCTCCCAGACCATGCTGCAGGCGGGCGTCGGCGGCCTGCTCCTGCAAAATGCCGGCTGGAACTTCCGTGAGTTGCCGCTTGCCTGGCCCGGGGCGGTGCCGCTGATCCTGACCGCCGCCGCCGTCATGTACCTCATCAACGCCCTGTCGTTGTCGGTGGTCGTGGGACTCGAGTCCGGTCTCCCTCTCCTGGCGGTCGCTCGCGAGCTCAGTAGGTTCGACGTTCTCGGGCTCGTGGCACAACTAGGGCTCGGGGTAGTGGCGGCCGTAATCGCGGCCGTGCAGCCGTGGGTGCTACCGCTCCTGCTTCCCCCGGCCCTCGCCATCTATCGGTCCACCGAGCGGCAGGTCCGGCTCCAGGAGCAGACCCGGGAGCTGGCACACCAGGCATTCCATGACTCCCTCACGGGGCTGCCCAACCGGGTGCTGCTCCTGGACCGGCTGGAGCACGCCCTGGCCCGCGCGACCCGGCACCGCAACCGTAACGCGGTACTCTTCTTGGACCTGGACGGGTTCAAGGTCGTCAATGATAGCTTGGGGCACCATGTGGGCGACCAGCTGCTTGTGGCGGTCGCGGAGCGCCTCCGGGTCTATTCGCGGCCCGGGGATACGGTGGCCCGCCTTGGCGGCGACGAGTTCGCGTTCCTGCTGGAGGACATCGCGGATCAGAGCGATGCGGTTCGCGTCGCGGAGCGGATCACGGACGCGCTACGGGCGTCGTTCGCGGTATCGGGCCGGGAGGTGCACGCCACGGCCAGCGTCGGCATCGTCATTAGCGGCGCCGGGGGAGACGATCCCGCCCGCCTGCTGCGCGACGCCGACGTCGCGATGTACCGGGCCAAGGCCAAGGGCAAGGCGCGGTACGAGGTCTTCGACGCCCGGATGGGCGCGGACGCCTTGCGGCGGCTGGAGGCCGAGGCCGACCTTCGCCAAGCGATCGAGCGCCGGGAGTTCAGGGTGTACTACCAGCCGAGGGTCGAGATCGTGTCCGGGCATATCGTCGGTATGGAGGCGCTGGTGCGCTGGGATCACCCGCGCAGGGGACTCCTCTCACCCGCCGAGTTCATCCCGCTCGCGGAGGAGACCGGCCTGATCCTGCCGATCGGGCGGCGGGTACTGGCAGAGGCGTGCGGTCAGGCACGGGCCTGGCGGGATCGGTACCCGGGCGATCCTCGCCTACTAATGAGCGTCAACCTCTCCGTGCGGCAGTTCCAGCACCCCGACCTGGTGGAGGAGATTACGCAGGTACTGCGCGAGACGGGGCTGGCGGCCGGGAGCTTGAAGCTCGAGATCACCGAGAGCGTGCTCATGGAGGACGCGGCTGCCAATACCATCATGCTTCGGAGACTCGAGGCGTTGGGGGTGAGGCTAGAGATCGATGACTTCGGCACCGGCTATTCCTCCCTCGGCTATCTCAAGCGCTTCCCGGTTGACGTCCTCAAGATCGACCGCTCGTTCGTCGCCGGGCTGGGCCGGGATCCCGAGGATACGGCGATCGTGCAGGCGATGATATCGCTGGCGCATACCCTGGGGCTGGCGGTAACGGCCGAGGGGGTAGAGACCACCGATCAGCTGGCGTGTCTGAGAGATATGGGGTGCGAGCTGGGTCAGGGGTACCTCTTCTCCGAGCCGCTACCGAGCGCAGCGGTGGGCGCGCT
>JADDPY010000360.1:3118-3334 GCA_016781635.1 Rubrobacter sp. | reverse complement strand
CCCGGCCCGCTGTGGGGGTTGATAATCGCCAAGCCAACCGTCGGGAATCCTTGTTCCAACTGTGTCCAGAGGGATCCGGGCTGAAAGTATGAAGGCACGGCGATGCGCTGCCCAGTGGCCGAGCTCGCTGCCCCGGACGTCACTGATAACATCGTCAGCATGATAACGGCTATGAGGATAGGTTGCTTGCATTGAGGCATCTCTCACCTGTCTTTC
>JADDPY010000360.1:0-2938 GCA_016781635.1 Rubrobacter sp. | reverse complement strand
GCTGGCCAAGGGCGGCAAGCCGGTGGCGCAGATAGCGCGGGAGCTAGGGGTGTCGTACGAGAGCCTGCGGCACTGGATCGAGCAGTCGGAGATAGATAACGGTGAGAGGCAGGGGCTGACCACCGATGAGCGCGAGGAGTTGACGAAGCTCAGGCGGGAAGTGGCGGTAACGCTCGCCCCCGATCGCACGGGAACTGATGGCTCGCTGAGAGTCCGTCAACCGTCTCAACAGGACTGCGAGCGGGACGAGTCGTTCGCGGGATGTCGGGATGCGGCACACTAACAGACAGACGTTTTTTGTCCGGCTGTTATCCCAACCCCAAAATACTCTCTCTACTTTGCCCCGGGTGACACGTTCCCTCCCATGAGGCCTTGTAGGGGAGGGTGGGAGGGAGATCAAGGGGGGAGCGACCGTTCCGCTATCGCCCGACTACAGCCCATCCCTAACTGAGGAATTGCTCCGGGCAACGAGGCGTTTTCGTCGCCACGCCACGACCTTTGCGACGATCAGCCAGGAGAGGAGGCCGAGGACGAGGATGAGCGCGATAATGCCTGCACGTACGGCTAGCAGGATGGATGCATTGTAGCTAGCTGGGAGCGCCGATCGCCCGGCAAGATGGAGCACCTCGTTCACCGTGTCGCCATCTATGAGTTGAGGGACCGCAAGCACAACTGCTAGAAGCGCAAGCCAAACCTGTAACGACTGTTGCCGACGCTGCGCAGCCTTTTCAGCCTTTTCCTGGGCGTTTCGACGTTCCTGTTGTCGAAGCTCTTGTTCCTTGTCCACCTGGATACGGGCCATTGCCACGGTAGTTGAGGCTACTTCAAGTGTGTCTCGGACTTGTATTATCATCAGCTGAGACTCCTCAGCCAACGTTTCCAGGTCATCTCGTAGAGTCGTCAAGATCTCGTTGTCCCCATCCCTCGCTCGCCACCTGTCATAGATACGCAACTCGTCGAGCAATACATTCCTCAACTGACTCAGCTTAGGGATCTGACGGGTTACCTCGGCAAAGTTCCGCGCTAACTTGTCTAGCTCGTCGGCTTTGACACCTTCTTGTTGCATCTGGCCCAGGAGCACATTAGTGGTTGTCCTCAAGTTGTAGAGATCAACCTTGAGATCTCCTTCGGACTGTTTGTAATGAACGCGCATGCGGCCATAGCCCTTGTGAATAAGGTAGTCGCGTCCTAGTAATTTTCTTCCTGGACCGGAAAGTTGTCCCCTCACGATAGATCCCCATCCATCGTGACGTTCGATCGCTGCGTACACCGTCGCCACTGCTGACTCACTACCAGTCCTGGGACTATCTAGCAGCCATACCTGCCCATCGGGTAGATTTGCCTTCGCCAATACAAGAGTAGACTCTGTGTGATGTCCCTCCTCAGCATGGAGTCGCCGCGCAAAAGGCAGAAAGACTTGAGCGGCTTCTTCCAGGTCGGCATCCTTCGGGAGTTCAAGCTGATAGAGCAATGCATAACCCCAAATACCTAATGGACAGGAACTGCCTAAGATAGCCTCTAACCTTTGGCGGGCATTCGTCCAGGAATCGACATCCATACCGGTTGGATACAGCAGGATTTGCAGGAAAGTGGTGTTCGTTCCTACACCTGTATCAATCCGCTGGATAGTAGTCTTGTCGACTCGGTCTTGCCAGAAGGGCGGCGGCTGCGAGGATTGGAAGTCGCATGCAAGCTCTCGATACGCGCGTAGATGGAGCGCTTTGATCTCATGTGAATTTGACCAAGCGTAGAAAAGCGCTATCAAAGCACCCTTGGTAGCTCTCTTACTCTGTATCAGATAATTACCCCCAAATTCCGTACTTTAAATGAGGCATTCCATTCAGTATGTCATAGCGCAAGAGCCTCACAGCCATGGTGTCAGCGGCGATGGTGCAAGTGTTCGCCGTCTCTAGCAGAACAGTGGCGGTCATGAGTGCCTAGGGTCAAGTCCCACTTCTTCTGTAATCTCCTCCGAGCTGCCTAGCTGCTCAGGCTAGCGCGAGCTCGCGCTCTCCTCTCCGGCCGGGTTGCCACCCCCGAAGCTTCTCGATATCGAGGTAGCGCATCCCGCTGACCCACTCCTCGCTCTGCTCGATGCACATCGCCGTGACCAGTCGGAGCGCCGCCTCCCTGTTGGGGAAGATCCTCACCACCCTCGTCCGCCTCTCGATCTCCTCGTTGAACCGCTCCAGCCCGTTGGTCGAGCGTATTCGGGTCCTGTGCTCGGCCGGGAACCCGAAGCACGACAGGCACTCCTCGATGCGCTCGTCGCGGCGCCATCCGCCTGGCCTGCTCTATGTCGGGGGAGTTGAACACCTCCCTGAGCCCGGCCCCCGAGCTCTCTCGCTTGTCCGGCGCGACCTTGCCGACGAGTTCGCGAGCGTAATGCACCTGGCAGCGCTGCCACGAGGCTCCCTAGAAATGCCGGTCTATCGCCGCCCTCAGCCCCTTGTGGTCGTCGGAGGTCACTAGCTGCACCCCCGACAGTCCCCGCGCCTTGAGCTCTCGGAACAGGTCCTGATAGGTGGACTCCGACTCGGTATCGGCCACATCCACGGAGAGGATCCCCCTCTTCCCGTCGTCCCTGACCCCTTTCACGATCAAGACCCCCTGGCTGATCGCGCGGCCATCGATCCGCACCTTCTCATAGCGAGCATCCACGTACAGGTACGGATACTCCCGGGCCGAAAGCTCCCGCCTCCTCCACGCCGCCAACTCCCCGTCCAGCCTGCCGCACAGCGCCGACACCAGGCTCTCGGAGGAGCTCGTCCCGCACAGCTCCTCGGTGATGTCCCTCACCTTCCTCGCGGACACGCCCTCCACGTACATCTCCATCAGCGCTAGCACCAGCGCCTTCTCGTTGCGCTGATACCTGGCGAACAGTTGCGTGCTGAACGTCCCCTCCCGGTCCTGCGGCACCAGCAGGTACAGCGTCCCC
>JADDPY010000188.1:1477-3639 GCA_016781635.1 Rubrobacter sp. | reverse complement strand
GACCACCGTGGCCTCCACGCCCTCGCACGAGGCGTCGACGACCTCGTCCGTCGAGTCGACCACGGCCGTGTCCTGGCCGGGGCCGCAGATCGGGGAGTTCCTCCCCGAGTACGTCGGCAAGATGCAGTTCTACCTCGCCGCGCTGGACGACAGGGTTCGCATGGAGGACGAGAACCCCTCCATCGGCATCATCCTCTGCAAGTCCAGGAATAAGACCATCGTGGAGTACGCCCTGAGAGAGTCCACAAAGCCCATCGGCGTCGCCTCCTACAGGTCGTCTCGACGCTGCCTCAGGAGTTGAGGGGACAGCTACCCGCCCCTGATCAAGTATCCAAGCTGCTGGAGGATCTATGAGCAAGACTATCTTCTTCCGCCTGCTTGACGGAGTGAACAGGACCTCGCGCCTGTCCGATGCCATCCAGGACTTGCGCGATGGCGAGGACACCACCGACGTTTACCAGGCAGAGCCAGCTTCGCTTCGGCGGGTGCCCGGTAGTCCATTTGCTTATTGGGTGAGCGAAGATGTGCACCTTAAGTTTGCTACGTCGCCGCCATTTGAAGGCAATGGTAGAGAAATTCGGGTCGGAGATCATCCTGGTGATGGTTTTAGGTATCTACGATTGTTTTGGGAGGTGCCAACAGGCATCTCTGCCCTTGATTGGCGTCCATATCAGAAAGGTGGTGAATATTCACCTTACTATTACGATGTCCACCTTGTCGCAGATTGGGATGCCTCAAGGCATACCTATCGTGGTTTTTATGGACGGCCAGGCCGTAGTAGCGAGCGCCCCTCTAACTACGAATATTTCTTCCGGCCGGGGCTCACGTGGCCGAGGAGGACCCAGCGAGGATTGAGCGTGCGAGTGCACCCGGAAGGATGCATCTTTGCAGACAAAGGTCCAGTGATCTTTTCTAGTTCCGATCCCGTTGCGTCATTGCTGGCAGTAGCTAACAGCAGAGCGTTTCGTGGACTCGTTGAACTTCAGATGGCGTTTGGCTCTTATGAGGTTGGCGTGATCCAACGTACGCCTGTTCCCGATATGCCAGAGTCGCAGGCAAAGATGCTCGGCGACTTGGCCCTGCGCTGCGTTGACGTGAAGCGCGAGTTCGACACCGCCAACGAACCGAGCCACGCTTTTCACTTACCTGCTCTCCTGCAAGTGGAAGGCGTGACACTGGAGGAGCGGCTTGAACGCTGGCAGGATCTGGTTTTCGACGGCGAGCGACAACTCACTGAATACCAACGGAAGATCGACGACACTGCCTTTCAGCTTTACGGCATAGAAGGTGAGGACCGGCGAGCTATCGAGGAGTCGTTGAGCGGCGGAGACGGTACATCAGTCTCTGCCGAGGACGGCGGTGCGACGGAGGCCGAAGACGCCGACGAGGCAACCGTGGTACTCGACAGCGGTACGCTGGCGGCCGACCTGCTCTCCTACGCCGTCGGCTGCGCCTTCGGGCGGTGGAATGCGCGCATCGCCCTGGACCCTTCGCTGGCTCCGAAGCTCGCAGATCCCTTCGCGCCGCTGCCGGTCTGCTCGCCGGGGATGCTAGTCGGGCCGGACGGGCTGCCCGCGAAGAGGGACGGTATCGCGAGCGAGGAGTGGATGCGGGCGCGGCCCCACGCGATCACACCTCCACCGGAGGGCTCCGTGCAGTCTCCCACAATCCCCGACTCTGAGTACCCGCTGGCCGTGGACTGGGACGGCATCCTCGTGGACGATCCGGAGCACGAGGACGACATCCTGCGCCGCGTGCGCGAGGTGCTGGTTCTCCTGTGGGGCGAGCGCGCCGATGAGATCGAAGGGGAGGCGTGCGACCTCCTGGGCGTCAAGGACCTGCGAACCTACTTCCGCCATCCGAGGCAGTTCTTCGACCATCACACCAAGCGCTACTCCAAGAGCCGGCGCAAGGCCCCGATCTACTGGCTGCTCCAGTCTCCGAAGAAGAACTACGGCCTCTGGCTCTACTACCACCGCCTCGACCCGGATATCCTCTTCAAGGCGCTCAAGAACTATGTCGAGCCGAAGGTCCGGCTGGAGCAGAGCCGCCTGGAGGAGTACGAGACCCGTCGCCGGAGCGCGGGTACGGGAGGTCGCGAGGCCAAGCAGGCGGAGAAGGCCGTCGAGAAGCAGGAGGAGCTGCTCACCGACCTGCGCGAG
>JADDPY010000188.1:0-1293 GCA_016781635.1 Rubrobacter sp. | reverse complement strand
GGTTAGTGTAGGTTGGGCGCCGTCTCCGACCATCTCCGCAGTCTCGTAGAGAAGCAGGTCAATGAGAACAGGCTCGTCGTGTGGTTCGACCCGGAGCAGCACTACCGAGACTTCGTGGACGTCCTCTCTCTGCCGAACACGGCCATCGAAGTCTGCGGGCAGAGCTTCTTCGAGCTGCGCCGTCGCGTGGAGCCCCACCTGAGCGCGGATGGGGATCGCCCGCCCCGGCTCGTGGTCTACGTCCCCAAGAGTGAAGAGGACATGCACGACGCTCTGGTGGAGCTGACGGAGCCGGGCGTGGTGATGAAGCCGAGGCAGCAACCTCGCAACCGCAACACGCGCCTCTCGGTCGTGGCGAAGACGGCGTTGCGGACCGTCCTCGGCGACGAGCAGGCCGCAAAGATCGAGAAGAACGTGGAAGCCGGCCGTCTGGCCCTCGCAGACCTGGATAACCTGGGGGCGAAGCAGTCGAGCGTCGTGTCGCTCATCTTCGGCACGGCCTACCCTCAGGAGGTGGCGCTCAAGTTCCTCGGAAGCATGCAGTACGACCCCGCCGTAGTTGACAGGAAAGCCATCCCGGACCTGGCCTCGCTCCTGGGCGGAGCGTTCGGAGTCTCGCTCTCCGGCGGCGGTTCCTGCGACGACCTGCGCGCCTCGCTGGCCCACCACGTGCTCTCCACGGAGTTAGTCTGCTCCCTCTCCGGGCCTCTGCCCTCACAACTCTCTTCCGTGAAGGCGGCGAGCGAAGACGGTGCTGCCGAGACGTGCGCCTCCCTGGCCCACGAGTGGCGTAACCGGCGGGATCTGAGGGAGAGTTATGCGGAGCACGCCGACAGGGTCGAGGGGGAGCTGGGCATCGGCCGGATGGACTTCGACCTGGATCAGATCAGAGGCTGCGAGACCTTCGCCGGCATCGAGCGCGCCCTCCAGACGTCCGCCGAGGAGAAAGCTCTGAGCAAGCTGACGCCGGAGGAATATCGCGAGCTGCGGAAGCTTATAGAGAGACGCCTGCAAGGGTTCTGGTCCTCATGGCCCGAACGCTATGGAGAGATCCAGCCCCGCTGGCGGCTCATCCAGGCCGCAGTAGAGGTCATTCACGCCGCCGGGGAAATAGAAGAGGGACTGAAGGGCCTGAGCGTAGGACCGGAGGAGATCCTCAGGAGGTACGCCGGCGACCTCTCCGCCGTAGAGCCGTGGTGCGAGCTCGACACCCACCAGCGACGACTCGAACGACGCAACCTGGACTTCTCGCGCGGCGTGAACGACGAGTACCAGGCTCTGGAGAAGCTGGTG
>JADDPY010000020.1 GCA_016781635.1 Rubrobacter sp. | reverse complement strand
AGGACAAGGCCGCGGATGGCGGGGACGAGAAGCCGAAGAAGATGTCCGTCGAGGAACGGGAGCGCATAAAAGCCGAGCGCCGCGCCGCCCGGGCCGAGGGCAAGTCCCTCAAGCAGCCCGACAAGCCCTCCGGGGATGGCGCGGGAGGCGAGGCTTCGGGCGAGGCTCAGGCCACGGAGCGTAAAAGACTATCTCCAGAGGAGCGCGAGAAGCGCCGCGCGGAGCGACGCGCGGCCCGCGAGGCCGGGGAGGCCGCGAAACCCGAAGCGGGCGGTGAGGCGAAGGGCGACGCCGGAAAGGCCGGCGAGGAGGGTTAGAGCGATGGCACAGCCGGAAAGGGGCGGAACCGGCGAACACCGTGGGCAGAACGGGGCTCCGGTAGAGGGCGACGCGACGGCGGAGATCCCCGTTCCGGAGGGCTCTCGGGCTCAGGACGGTGACGACGTGGACGCCGGCGAGCTCCGTCGCCGCCTGGAGGCCCGCAAGCGGCATCTCAAGGAGCTTTACGACGAAATCTCGACGCTCAGGCTCGCCGCGGATGAGGCTCGGGTGCGGGCGGAGGCGAGCGGGACGCACATCCGGGAGCTCGAAGAGGAGCGTGCTCTGCTCCGCGGAAGAATCGCGGAGTTCGAGGAGGAGGAGCGCAGGCGCAGGCGCCGCCGGGAGGGGCAGGACCGGCGGGTGGCGCGCCTCGGGCGCGAGCTGGAGCGCCGCGACGCCGAGATACAGCGACTCGAGACGCTCGTGGAAGAAAGGTCCGGGGAGATCGAGGCCTACGGCCGCGATGCCAAAGACCTCGTCTTCCGCAAGGACGTCGCCCTCAAAGAGGCGCTCCGCCGGATCGAGGGCCTCGAGCGGGACCTCGAGGAGCGCGAGTCCGTCGCCGCCGACCTCAAGGGCACCATCGACCGCTTCCGCGCCGAACTCGACCTCGAGTACGAGCTCAGGCGGCGCATGGCCGAGCCCGAGAACCGCATCCGGGCCGGCATCGACCTGTTCAACGAGTCGGAGCATCTGCGCTCCGTCGGCTCCATCTCGAAGTCCCTAGGCTCGCCGGAGGTACACGTTGCCCTCGATTCCGACGTCGACGCCGACGAGCCGCCCGTGATCCTGACCTTTACGTGGCAGGGCATCACCTGGCAGTCCTACGCCGCCAACCCCGGCCTGGCCATCCAGGAGCCCCGCGTCTATCAGAAGGGCGCCGGCGAAGATCTCTCCGGCGTCGACCACGACCCTCCGAACGCCCGCGTCGGCCCCGGCGGAAGGGTATTTCTGGGGCTTTAGGACGTCACACTACCGCTCCATGCGGCGAACGAGCGACGCGCGGACGTTTTCGGGCGTTCCCTATTCGCCGCGGGCGATGTCCCAGGAAGAGATCCAACCCTCCGAGACCGCCTTGCTCACGGCCTCGCCCCGAGTATGCACACCGAGCTTGTCGTAGACGTTGGAGAGGTGGCGCTTCACGGTGGTTTCGGAGAGGTGGAGCGTTTCCGCCACCTCCTTGTTGCCCGCGCCACGCGCCACCAGGCGCAAGACCTCTGTCTCGCGGCCGGAGAGCCCGCTCTCGGCGGGTGCGTCCGCATCGTAGTCCGCCCTCGGGACGGTGACGGTATCATCCCCGCGCGGCACCTGAACCACGGAGCGCACGGTGGAAACCAGGTCTTGCGACGAGGCGCTCTTCGAGAGAAACGCGCTCGCTCCGAGCCCCAGGAGCTCGCGCACCAGACGGCGGTCGGCGAATACGGTGACGACGATCACCTTCGGCGGCGACGGGAACTTCAGGAGCTTCCCGAGCGCCGCCTGCGCCCCCATCACCGGCATCTCGACGTCTAGAATCGCCACGTGGGGCTTCGTCTCCCTCGCGAGCGCCACCGCCTCCTGTCCGTTCCCCGCCTGGCCCACGACCTCGATGTCCTCGTTCAGGGAGAGGATCTCCGCCATTCCCTCGCGAACCATCGCGTGGTCGTCGGCCAGGAGCACCCTTATGGGCCGTACGTTTATCTGGCTTTCTCCCGCATCAGGGGCAGGCGAACCTTGAGCGTCGTCCCGTGTTCGGCCCCCGAAGTGACCTCGAACGAGCCGCCCAGGAGCTCGGCCCTCTCGCGCATGGACGAGAGCCCCACGCCCTCGGAGACGGCCTCCGAGCTCTCGAAGCCCAGGCCGTGGTCCCAGATCAGGGCGACGACCTCCCTCGGGGAGATCTTCACCTCTACCACTATGCTGCCCGTGCCGGAGTGGGCCACGGCGTTGCGGACCCCTTCTCGCAGGACCATGTAGAGCTGATCGCGCACGTAGTCGGGGAGGTGCTCCTCTTCGCCCTCGAAGACGACCTCCGACTCGACGTTCGAGGGGACGCTGATCCTCAGCAAGTTCTCGAGGGCTATCCTCAGCCCGTCGGAGGTCTCGGTCTCGCGGAGCTCCCGGGAAAACTTGCGCATCAACTCCAGTGCCTCGTGGGCCGTTTTCCGCGCGAGATTCAGCTTCTCCTCCGCCCTACGAGGGTCACGCTCGGCAAGGGCCCTGTACAGGTCCAGGCTCTGGCCGACGACCGTCATCTCGTGCGCCAGCCGATCGTGCAGGTCGCGGGAGAAGCGCCTGCGCTCCTCGCCCTGGGTCTCCTTGACCTTCGTGAGGAGATAGTCGACGAAGGAGGCCATCACCATCCGGGAGATCCTGTCCATCACGATCTCCTGGACCGCGAGCGCGACCTCCGCGATCTCCCGGGGCGAGGTGCCGGGGGTGAGGTCGTCGACCACGGCCGTTACCGTAGCCTTACACAGGGCCACGCCAGCCCGGAAAGACTCGTCGGGGTGCGGGTTGAGGGGTTCTTTGGAGTCCTCGATGTTGCGGTAAATCTCCTCCTCTACCGCGAGTAGAGACCTCTCCTCGCCCTTGAGAACACTCGTCGTGCGCTCCAGCACGCCGCGAGCCTGAGACTCGACCTGCTCGCGCGTGTTCCCCTCGCCGATGATGAGGAGGCTGCCCATCTCCTCCAAGAGGCGTCCGTAGTCCTCGATGATCACGCTCATTTTCTCCTGGATCACCCGCGCCGCGCGGACCATCCCCGGGCTTCGGGGTCCTTTATCCCCCAATATCTTCCCCGCATCCTCCATCTCGCCCTGCATCTTAGTGCCTCTTTCTTCAGCGTCTTCGGAGCATAGCACCTTCGCCCTTGCGGACGTTTCGCAGGGGCGGCGCGGAGCCCTTC
>JADDPY010000028.1 GCA_016781635.1 Rubrobacter sp. | reverse complement strand
CGTGTCGTACTGAGGGAGGAGAAACGTGCCCGACTTGCCCAGAGAGCTCGTGCTCATCTTTGACGGAGCCTGACATTTCTGAACGCGGTCGGCGCGCTGGGTCAGAGCGCTCGACCGAGACCACCGCGTGACGGTGGTGCCGTACCAGAAAACCGGAGTCCCAGGTTCTGCCGGGCTCTCCGTAGAGGATTGCGAAAAAGCCGCCTGGGCGTACGAACCCGGGGACGAGCCCGGAAGGCCGCGCCGCCGGTGGCGGGGAGCAGGTGCGATCAACGCTTCTCTGGCCGTCGCGCTCGGGAGCGGGCTTCCGCTCGCCTTTTACGGTCTACCCGTCGTCGGGCCCCTGCAGCACCGCGCCTACGACTTTATCGCTGCTAATCGCGGCAAGCTACCGGGGGATAAGCCCTACTGCAAGCAGCATCCCGAGGAGTGTGAGGGAGAGGCGTAACCTCGTGTCTGGGCCTCACCGCCTAGCCCCGTAGAAGACGAAGATCTCGGGAAAGTTCCGGAGAACGCGTAAGGGGGCTGCCCGCGGCGCGAGCAGCCCCCTCGTTCAATGTTCCGCGTCTAACCTAGGCCGGGACGTTCAGGACTATCTTGCCGATGCCCTTGCCCCCTTCCATGTGGTTCATGGCGGCGGTGGCTTCTTCGAGCTCGAAGGTCTCGTTGATGACCGGGTGCAGGTCGTGCTTCTCGTAGAAGGCGAGCATCTCGCCGAACTCCTGGGCGCTGCCCATCGCGGTGCCGAGGATGTCGAGCTGCTTCAAGAAGATCTTGGGCATCACCAGCTTCGGCACCGCCCCCGCCGTCGCTCCGAAGCTAACGACCCGGCCACCCGGCTTCGCGAGCGTCACGAGGGCGTCGAAGACCTCGCCGCCGATCGAATCGACGGAGAGGTCGACCCCGCCGGCCATGCCCCGTAACTCCTTGGACCAGTTCTCTGTCTCGTAGTTGACGCCGCCCTCGGCGCCGAGCTCCTTCGCCTTCTCGATCTTCTCGTCGCTCCCCGAGGTGACGAAGACGCTCGCGCCCGCAGCACTCGACATCTGAACCAGGAACGTCGCGACCCCGCCGCCGATGCCGGGCACGAGGACGGTCTCGCCCTCCTTTAACTGCCCGCGGGTGAACAGCGCCCGATAAGCGGTGAGCGCCGCGAGTGGGATGGCCGCTGCTTCCTGCTGGGAGAGGTGGCCGGGCTTCGGGAAGACGTTCTCGGCCGGGACCTTGACGAACTGGGCATAGGTTCCGTCCTCCGGGAGCCCGAGAATACGGTATTCCTTACCGGGGAGGCGCAGATCTTCGCCCCAGTAGAGCGACGGGTGTATTACCACCTCGTTGCCCTCGGCCGGACCGTCCACCCCGTCACCCCGCGCGGCTACTTCGCCGGAGCCGTCGGAGCCGAGGGTTACCGGCAGGGCGTCGGGCTTAGCCCCCGGGTACATGCCCTGCGTCACGAAGACGTCGCGGCGGTTCAGGGCGGCGTTTCTCAGCCGGACGACGACCTCACCGGGACCCGGCTCGGGCTCGGGAACTTCCTCGTAGACCAGGTTCTCCGGGCCGCCAAGCTCGTGCAAACGAACGGCTTTCATTCGTGTTCTCCCTTCGGTCGGACGCTCATTAACTTGTTTATACGCAGGGCCTACGGTCCCACTTTCGGCTCTCAGCTTAATGGTTTCGGCGTTTCGCTACCGGCAGACGAAAGCGCCGGCCGGGAGAAGATCCCCAACCGGCGCTCCGGATCCGTTAGATGAGGCCGACGGCTACCCTACACAAACGCGGAGATGCCGGTGACGTCGCGGCCGACGATAAGGGACTGTATGGTGTCGGTCCCCTCGTAGGTGTACACGATCTCCATGTCGGAGAGGTGGCGGGCGACGTGATACTCCAGGAGGACGCCGTTGCCGCCCATGCAGTCGCGGGCCATCGAGCAGACCAGCTTGGCCTTTCTGGCGTTGTTCATCTTCGCCAGGGAGGCCATGGGGCCGGTCATCTTGCCCTGTTCCTGGAGCTTGGCGAGCCGGTAGCACATGAGCTGCATGGTCGTGATCTCGGCGAGCATGTTCGCGAGCTTGTTCTGGATAATCTGGAACGACGCTATCGGCTTGCCGAACTGCACCCGCTCCTTGGAGTACGTCAGCGCCGCCTCGTACGCCGCGATGGCGTGTCCTACGGCCTCGTAAGCGACGCCGCCGCGCGTGGCGGTGAGAACCTTGTTCGTATCCTTGAACGAGTTGGCGCCCACGAGCTTATTCTCGACCGGGACGCGCACGTTCTCCATCGTGATGTTCGGCTGCCAGACGGCCCGCTTGCCCATCTTGCCGGTGATGAGCTCCGTGGAATAGCCCTCTGGCATGTGGCCGTTCTGGTCCTTTTCGAGCACGAACGCCTTGACCTGCCCGTCCTCGACATCGCGCGCCCAGATGATCACGAGGTCCGCGAAGGAAGCGTTGCCGATCCAACGCTTCTCGCCGTTGATGACGTACTCGTCGCCTTCTCTGCGAGCGCTGGTCTCCAGCATGACCGAGTCGGAGCCGTGCTTGGCCTCCGTCAGGCCCCAGGCCCCGATCTTCTCGAGCTTCGCCATCGCAGGCAGCCACCGCTGGCGCTGCTCCTCGCTGCCGAGCATGTGGATCGTCCCCATCGCAAGCCCGGAATGCACCCCGAAGAACGTGTTCAAGGAGCCGTCCCCGCGCGCCATCTCGATCGCGACCAGGACCCCCGCGAGGTGACTCATCCCCGGGCATCCGTAACCCTCAATGGTCGTCCCCGCGATGCCGAGCTCCGCGACCTTCGGAATGAGCTCGAATGGAAACTGCGCCTTGTCCCAGTACTCGTTGATGATCGGGATGACCTCCCGGTCGGCGAACGCCCGGACCCTGTCCCGGACCTCTTTCTCCTCCTCGGTCAGAAGCTCCTCGAGCAGGTAGTAATCGGTCCCCAAGGATTGCGTAACGTCGGCTAGCAAAACCGCCTCCTTCAAGTCTCCTTGCCCGGTGCCAACTCTAACATGGCATCCCGGCAGCCGCCCTTTCGTTGCGTTATCATCGTTGATATTGTCAAAAAAGACAAGTTTTCCTTGGCGGTTCGCGGTTTGTGCGCCGGAAGGGCTGTTGTTAGACTCGGATTCGGGTCGAAAGAGGGGAGAGCCAGGGGTTGGTTTGGCGGAGAAGGTAGGAGAAACTCGGGCGACTACGCCGAAGGACGTTTTCCTGAGCGAGGTCAAGTCTCGGAGCGTTTTTCCGCTCTTGATCCTGCATCTCGTCCGGGAGAAACCGGAGTACGGCAACAGCATCATCAGGGGGGTTCGGGAGATCACGGGCGGGGTGATGACCGTCTCGTCCAATACGATCTACCCGCTTTTAAGGCGCCTTGAGGAGAAGGGGTACGTGGCCGGGGAGTGGGAGAAGCCCGAAACCAGGAGCCGCAGGTTCTACACCATCACGCCCGAGGGCGAGGAGAAGTACGCTGAGATCAAGGAGCGTTTCGAGGATCACCTCTTGAGGGTCAAGGGGGCCGTGGAGGCGATCCACGACGAGATCTACGGCCAGGGCGATTAGGGAAAGGGGAGCTCGACTATGCATAAGATAAAGCGGGTCGCGGTACTGGGGGCGGGGACGATGG
>JADDPY010000133.1 GCA_016781635.1 Rubrobacter sp. | reverse complement strand
CTGAGGCTCGTCGTCTCCATCGCGAAGAAGTACGCGAGCCGCGGCGTCTCGCTCCTCGACCTCATCCAGGAGGGGAACATCGGCCTGATGCGGGCGGTCGAGAAATTTAACTACCGCAAGGGCTTCAAGTTCTCGACTTACGCGACGTGGTGGATCCGCCAGGCCGTCACCAGGGCGATAGCCGATAAGGGCCGTACCATCCGCGTCCCCGTCCACATGGTCGAGAAGATCAACAAGTACTATCGAGTGCAGCGCTCCCTCGCCGCCGATCTGAACCGCGACCCTACGGACGAGGAGGTCTCGGTTCACATGGAGGTCGAGGTCGAGGAGATCGGCCGGATAAGGCGCGTGAGCCGCCGCTCCATCTCCCTCGAGACCCCTGTCGGGGAGGACCACTCCTCCGAGCTCGGCGACTTTATAGCCGACGAGGACTCCGAGACCCCCCACGACCTCGCCAAGACTTCGCTCTTGAAGTCCCGCATGCAAGAGGCCCTCGGCAGCCTCCCCGAGCGCGAGCGCATGGTCCTCGAGTACCGATTCGGCCTCACCGGCGGCCAGCCCAAGACCCTCGAAGAGGTAGGCGAGCGCTTCGACGTCACCCGTGAACGCATCCGTCAGATACAACTCACCGCCCTCGCCAAGATCAAGAGCAGCCCCCACGCCGCCTCCCTGCGCGACCTGCTGGATTAACCCCTTCAAGAACCACGCAGTTCCCCGAAATCCTCGAAGAGCGAGCTGCCGCTGGGCATCCCTCGGCTGTCTCACCTCATGAGGAAGAGCGTCTAATCCTTTCCACCAGAGCGCTCGTCGAGTAGCCGGGCTTGAAGGAAATAATCTCGACCTCCGTCCCGATCTCCCGGGCCACGCCGGCTTCGGGCAGGTCTTCGATACGATAGTCGCCGCCCTTGACGTACACGGCGGGCCGGACCTCGCGCATGAGGCGCACCGGCGTCCGCTCGTCAAAGACTACGACAGCATCGACAGCCCGTAAGGCGGCGAGGACGGCGGCGCGATCTCTCTCCGCGACGATGGGGCGATCCGGCCCCTTACCGAGCCCGCGAACCGACTTGTCGGAGTTGAGACCGACGACGAGGGCATCTCCGAGAGAGCGCGCCTCTTCAAGGTACGCCACGTGCCCGGGATGCAAGAGGTCGAAGCAGCCGTTGGTAAAAACAATACGCCCCCCGCACTCACGTAGGGCTCTCAGGCCGTCGGGGACGTCCCTGATGGTTAGGATAGCCATGCGACCAGTGTACGGGCCGTCCCTATCTGCAATTCTCGTCCTCCCTGTCCCGGGGCGTGTTGGGGTTGCGGTTGGCCGCCTCGCGGAAGACCCTCGTCAACACCGGGATCGCCACCAAAGCAATGACAAGCAAGACGAGCGAGGATACTATGGCAAGCCCCACGGGCGAAACCTCCCATTGCAAGAAACGGACCGCCGGGCTGCTGCTGCCCGGGGGTCCTCATACTACTCAATCGAAGTGGTGTTTGCCTGCCCGGCATCTGGTTTTTCATACCGCCCAACCCGCCTTTCCAGGAAATCTTGGCAGGCTTCGCGGGTCCTCACACATCTCGCGCGAGGGATTGTAGAGCACGTTCATCGCGAACTCGCCGACCGGCGCCGTTCGGAACTTGTCTGAGTGCCTCTGTTGCGGGCCTAGGAGTTCCGGGAGCGGAAGATCAAACCCCACACCGCGCCGAAGAAGGCATGGTCCAGAATCGGTAGTAGGACCTTCGGGCTGCGCTGCTTCCACGGGGGCTCGTGCACCCCGGTGACCGGCAGCAGGGCGGACCAGTTGAAGGCCCAGGACAACAGGCCCAGTGCCGAACCGACGGCGGCCTCCTCAGCGGTACCCCCGCGCGCTCGACGCAGTAGCCCGAGGATGGTCCCGATGCTGACGCCGTAGCCAAAATGCGCGGCTACGGTAAGGACGCGCCGGGAGCCCTTCGACCAGTCGTCCACGAGCCCCAGATCTTCGAGCCTCCCCACGACCTGCTCGGGTGCGCTCTCGTGCACCAGCCCCGCGCGCGCCAGAACCTGGCGCATCCCGGTCAACGCCATCGTCGCACCGGCCCCGCCAAGGGCCCCATATAAAGCGCGTTTCGTCAAACCCATGATCCTCCCGGACACTCTCGAAGTAGGGAGCCTCGGGGCGCCCACTCCCGGGGTTCTACCCCCGCGACGGGGCCTCTAAGCGTCGCCTGCGGGCGCGGACAACGCCTGCGGGGAGGTTTGCGGGGACTGCGGCGCCTCCTCCAGCGCCTCGAAGGCGCGCGACAGTTGGGCATCCTCGTCGAGGATTTCCTCCTGCGTCATCTCCTCTTCCTCGCCCGGGATGAGGGGCTCTTGGCCCTCGGCGAGCTTTACCTCGACGTCCGGCTCGATCCCCGACTCTCGGATAAAGTCCCCGTTGGGGGTCAGCCACTCGGCTATGCCCAGCAGGATCGCCGACCCGTCGCTCAGGGTGCGCTCGGCGAGGACCGTTCCGGTCCCAAAGGTCGTCTCGCCGACGACCTCCGCCCGTCCGTTATCGCGGAGGGAGCCAGCCACGATCTCCGCGCTCGACGCCGTCCCGCCGTTGGTCAGGACGACCACCGGGGCGTCCGTAGGCGCGGCTGCATCATCAGAGGTTCGCACCTCGTCCTTATCGCCGGAAGCGTCCCTGCGAACGTAGACCACCTTGTCGGGTCCCAGAAAGATCTCCGCGACGGCGATCGCCTGGTCCACCTGACCGCCGGGGTTGTCCCGCAGGTCGAGGATGAACCGTTCGGCCCCGGCCGCCTTCGCTTCGTCCATCGCCGAGCGGAGCTCTTCCGCGGCGTCCTGAGAGAAGGAAGCGAGCCTGAGATGGGCGACGTCGGTGCCGGGAATGAGGTTCCAAGTTGCGGTCTCGACGGCGAGCTCCTCGCGCTCCAGCTCGAAACTCTGATCCTCCTCCCCGCGGCGCACCGTCAACTCCACGGGGCTACCCTCCGGCCCGCGAACTTTCTCGGCAATCTGGGAGACATCCTCCCCCTCCACGCCCTCGCCGTTCACGGCGACGATTACGTCCCCCGTCTTCACCCCAGCCTCGTCGGCCGGCGACCCGTCGATGGGGGCAGAAACCACTACCTCTTCCTCCCGGTTCTCGAGCTGGACGCCTATACCGACGTACTTGCCCGAGAGCCCCTGACGGTTGCTTTCTACCTCCTCGGGAGTCAGAAAGCGCGTGTGCCCCTCGTCGCCCAGGGACTCGATCATGCCCTGGATCGCCCCGTAGGTCTGCTTCTTCGGGTCGGCGGCCTCCTGGTCGACGTAGTCGTCCTCGACCTCCTTGAGCGCCTCGGCGTAAAGCCTCACGCTCTCCTGGTTCTCCTCCGAAAGGGATGCCGGGCTCTGGGATCTACCGTAAGCATAAGCAGCGAGCATGAAGGCAAGCATCACGAGCACGAGCGCGAGCACCCGCACGATCGAGCCTCGCAGATCAAGCTTGGTCGCGGTATTCCTCCACACGAGGAGGGATTATATAACCGGTTTAGCGTTTAGCTTTCTTCGCCCCATGATAATAGCCTGGAGGAATCTATATGCTCGAATTTTTGTAAGGGATGATCTCGCTCGCTCGTCGATGTGCCGGCCCTCCAGAACCGGGCAGACGTTCGTGTACGGGCGACGCGTCTCGCCATAGAGGCCCTTGAGATAAT
>JADDPY010000286.1:3133-3638 GCA_016781635.1 Rubrobacter sp. | reverse complement strand
GAGCCAATGCTTGTTCTCCTTTTCTAGCACCTGTACGCAGGGATGTTTGATCTGGCCGGAGTATAGAGGATTCCGCACAATCCTTTTGTGAATACGTTCTGGCCTATCTTAGTGGAAATCATAAACTTCGGGCCGCCCCGTAGGCCGGATTCTACTTAGAAGAGATAAATGGCACAAAAGGTGTAGGCACGCATCAAAGATATCTGTAAACAGCGCCGATTGGGGAGATCCGGCATCTCTCCGGGAACAACCCGGTGACGGCTCGTAAAGGAACGGGTTGGGAACGCGGGGTCAGAAGGGGCTAGAAGAGGCCGTCCATGGCCTTCGCCGCATCGTCTCGCATCTCGTCGAGGACGTGGACGTAGCACCTGAGCGCCATGGCAGGCTCCGAGTGCTCGAGCATCTTGGACCGAATGTACGGGCAGACCCTATCGTATGGCCTGGGTCGCTGCAGTGCGGCAAAGGTCGTGGAAGCTGACCCGCCGGCGCCCGGTCGGCATGTCGA
>JADDPY010000286.1:1352-3008 GCA_016781635.1 Rubrobacter sp. | reverse complement strand
AGGGCAGGCGGGACGACCATGGAGGAGTTCGTGTGCTTCCGCTCCACCCCCAACGAGATGAAGCTGGACACGGGGAAAGTCATCGCGACGCCGAGCGGCAACGTGAACATCGTCTGCAGGGCCAACCGTTCTAGCCGACGGCCAGCACCGAACAAGGGAGGACCGGGCGGCGCCATGCGTGCCCGACCGGGAACGCGCCGAGGAGAACGCTGCCGGCCAGGACAAACACCCATGGAGGCGCGGGACGAATTTCCCATACCCCAGGCCTCCCACCGGGGATACGCTTTCTTCACGGCGTACAGCGCAGCTGTCGGGCCCGCATCTACCAAGGGGGTCGACCGCCGGCCCGCCCGGAAGCTGGGAAAAAGAAGGAGGAGAAAACGATGAGACGAACGATATTGCTCTTTACGGCGATAATGCTGGCGTTGGTGGTGGCCTCGGGTGTGGCGCTTGCGGCGACGATCACGGGCACGAGCGGCCCCGACGTCCGCTCGGGCACCAACGCGTTCGGCGAGATGAACGGGCTGGGCGGCAACGACACCCTCAGGGGCCTCGGGGGCAACGACGACATCGACGGAGGCTCCGGCCACGACAAGCTCTACGGCGGATCGGGCATAGACCTGATCTACGGCGGCCGGGGCGACGACCTCGTCGTAAGCGACGGAGGCGGCGGTGAGCTCTACGGAGGACCCGGCCGCGACACAATCAGGGGCACGGTGGGCTTGGAGGACGAGGTCTACGGTAACTCCGGAAACGACATGATAAACACGCAGGACGGGGTCTTCGACTACGTCGACTGCGGACTGTACGCCGACTACGTGGGGACGGCGCCGGACTACGACACGGCCGACGTGGACGTAGGGCTGGACTTCACCGTCGACTGCGAGAATCGCTTCTAGGACGCGCTCATCAGCCGAATCGGAAGGGCCGGGATCCTAATCGGGGCTCCGGCCCTTACTTTGCTTAACGAAATCTTATAACCATGAACCTGGTGATCTCCTCCGAACGCCCGTGCTTAGATGGGGCATGTTCGGTTTATCGTACGCGTTGCTCCTGATGATAACCTTGTTCCTGCTGGTCGCCATCGTGGCTATATGCTCCTCGTTTTCCGCCGTTAGGGCAGAAAACCCGAATCCTCGGGCGTTCTGCCCTAACGGCTCGTCTGTATAGTGGCGGCCCGGGCAACGAGCACAAAGGGAGGAGGGGCAGGTGAGAAACTACGCCAGGGTGGTAGGCTCGGTACTCGTCCTGGTCGGCTTGGTGGGGCTCACCTCACTGGCGGGGCTCTTCCTCCCCAAACTCAACCTCGTCGAGAGTTTCTTCCACATCTCGGTGGGGTTGATGTTCGTCTACGTCGGCTTCTTGCACCGGGACGCGGAGGTACTCCGATCGGTGGTGGGGGCTTGGGCATGCTGCTGATCGTGAGCAAGACGGTTGTCATCGGGATCGGCCTGCTCCTCGTGGACCAGCACGACTTCTTCAACCCCATCGAGGTGATCTGCGTGGTGGGGATTGGGTCTATTCTGGCCGCCACGTTGCTGAAGCCCGACTGATAGACGGGGCCGAGGTCCGCCGGGGCTCCGGCTTTCGATGGGACAGAAGCGTACCTACATGTCGTGGACCTTTACGCCGGGTAGAGTCGCAAACATGAATACC
>JADDPY010000286.1:0-1281 GCA_016781635.1 Rubrobacter sp. | reverse complement strand
CTACTACCAGTGAAGGGTGAGCGGAAAGATGCTCGGTGAGATGCGCGAGGAACACGTCTCCGGCGGTAGGCCCCAGATGATAGTCGACAACTACTACAGCAGCCTCCCCCGAAGTGGACCTCGTCGTCCGGAACGCCAGTGCCGGGACCCGCGAAGGACATCAGCTTCGAGTTCTCGGCGCCCATAGAGAGCTCGGATGGCTACGTCGTTTCTGACCTGCCGTACTTCAGAAACGGGCTGGACTTCCTCGCTCCTGACGGCAAGGTCTCCTGCTACTGGGACCGCCTCGAAAACCTCTTACCGCTCCTGAAGAAGAAGGGGCTCAAGGGGGGTACCTCGGTGACGATGAGGTACCGGAACCTGACCGGCGAGTACGATGAGACCAAATGAAACCTCACCCCTCTGATCTACGAGGACAGCCGCTACGTTCAGCACAATGGAATGGACGACCCAGTGGAAGCGGTCAAGGAGCTTTCCAAGAAGGTGGGCGAAGCGACGGACCAGCTGGGGGACTAGAACGGCAGCAAAGATGGGCGCTAGGGGGTGCTCCACGTAGCGGGATTCTTCGGGATCACCGCCTTTTTTTGCGTAGAATAGACGCCGGATGAGCGAGCAGCACCCCAACCTCAAGACCCGGGAGGAGATCGAGCGGAAGTGCGTGCCCGGCTTCGTCGAGGTCCTGTGCACCGAGGGGATCGAGGGCGTGTGCTGCGCCCTGCAGGGCATAACCGGCTGGCATCGCGACTACGATCCGCACGTCTGGAGGAGCCGGGCCGACGAGCAGCAGAAACGGATGTGCTGGGAGGTCGGAGAAGCGACAGTTGCCCTCGAGGAGGGTCCGGAAAGCTTCTACGGGAGCTCAATTGACTGAGCAGCGCCCCGGCACAAACGGGGGCGGCTTCCACACGCCCGCCGAGGCCGCCCGCATCCTCCATGTCCCCCTGCGCCGCGTCCTGGAGTGGCTGGCCGCGGGGGAGATCGAGGCCGAGCAGGACCCGGTCAGCGGGAGGTGGAGCATCCCCGATGCCTCCCTGAAAGGCTCAGAGCCCGCGAAGCAGACGGAGGAGGAGCTGGCCTGGGTATACGAGAAGGAGCGCCTCTTGGCCGAACTCGGCGAGTGGAGGGCCCGTGCGGAGCGGGAGCACGAGAGGGCCGAGGGGTTGCGGGGCGAGGTGGAGGGGCTGCGCAAGGACCTGGAGGTCGAGAGGATGAGGCGGCACCAGATCGGCAGGGCACCCGAGACGTAGGAGAAGCGCCCCCCTGGTGCAGAACGACGGTCAT
>JADDPY010000258.1 GCA_016781635.1 Rubrobacter sp. | reverse complement strand
CCTGCTCCCCGCCACCACCGCACGCGCCAACGAATCCGGTCATAGCCGCAGCGAGTACCGCCAACGAAACCTTACGTTTATGTGCCACTCAATCTCCTTATATTTTTGTCAAGAAAGTCGGGGCCACGAGGCGAAGCCAAATTTGCCCACCCTTGCAGGGTCCCCTCGCGGACGACTCTTGTGGTCCAACCGCGTTCGACACTTCTATATGCCCCAACATATGAAATATTATTCTGACTGCACGTGCCGCCGAGGGAGAATGGTCGCCCGCAACCTCCCTCCTTTCGACGACCGCAGGTACGTTAACCCAGCAGAGGCTGCGTTCCATCCATAGATTCGTTTATTTCTTTGTAATGCAATTGGTGTATGAATGGGTGTCCGGGTGGCCGTTGCCCCTACGCCTCCCCGAGCTCACCCAGGCGCGTACGCGCCCTCTCGAGCTGCACCTCAACGGAGCCCGGCGAGGTCGAGCCCGAGGACCTCTTGTTCGCGACGCTACCCCCGGGGCTCAACAACTCCCTGGGCAGTTCGGCAAGCTCCGGGTGGGCGGCGGCCAGTTCCTCTTCGGAGACCTCTTCGAGGGTGGTCCCGGACTCCTCGCAGCGGCGGACGAGGCGACCTACGGCGCGGTGGGCCTCCCGGAACGGCACGCCTCGCGCGGCCAGGAAGTCGGCGAGCTCGGTGGCGAGCGCGAAGCCTCCGGCCGCACCCGCCATCCTCTCGCCGTCGAAGGTTGCGGTGCGCAGCATCTCGGGGAGGACGGCGAGCACGGCGAGCACGGCATCCACCGAGTCGAAGATGGGCTCCTTGTCCTCCTGGAGGTCCTTTTGATAGCCGAGCGGCAGCCCCTTGAGCGTGACGAGGAGCGTGGTCAGGTTCCCCACAAGGCGGCCCGCCTTGCCGCGCATCAGCTCGTAGGCGTCCGGGTTCTTTTTCTGCGGCATGATCGAGGAGCCGGAAGAATAAGCATCGTCGAGCCGGGCGAACCCGAACTCGGCGCTCGTCCACAGCACCCACTCTTCGCCCAACCGGCTGAGGTGAATCCCTAAAACGGCCGCGGCGTAAAGCAGGTCGAGGG
The DNA here is from genome assembly GCA_016781635.1 of Rubrobacter sp. Taxonomy (GTDB): domain Bacteria; phylum Actinomycetota; class Rubrobacteria; order Rubrobacterales; family Rubrobacteraceae; genus Rubrobacter_F. Next base: position 2,485 of record JADDPY010000258.1, on the reverse strand, counting down.
CGAAGTCCCGCTCCGAGACGGCGTCGAGCGAGTTGGAGAGCGGTTCCATGCCGAGCTCTTTCGCCGTGAGCGCCGGCTCTATCGGGTGCGGCGTCCCCCCCAGCGCCGCGGCGCCCAGCGGTGAGACGGAGGCCGCTTCGCGGGCCGCCTCCAGCCGTTTCAGATCTCGCTCGAAAGCTCCAAAGTGGGCGAGGAAGTGGTGGGAGAGCAGGATCGGCTGCGCCCGTTGGAGATGCGTGTACCCCGGCAAGACGAGGTCACGGTTCGCCTCGGCGACCTCGACGAGGGCGCGCATCACCGCCAGGAGGGCTTCGCTTATGCGATCCGCCGCGTCCCGAACGAAGAGGTGCAGATCCAGCGCGACCTGATCGTTGCGGCTCCGGCCCGTGTGCAGCTTGAGCGCCACATCCCCGATGATCTCGCGCAAGCGACGCTCGACCGCCGTGTGGACGTCCTCGTCGGAGAGCGTCCACGAGAACCGCCCCCCCTCGACCTCCTCCAGCACTGCCCGCAAGCCACGCTCGAGTTCCGCCGTCTCCTCCCGCGAGACGATTCCCCGCTCACCAAGCATCCTGGCGTGGGCTATAGAGCCCCGTATGTCGTACGGCGCGAGGCGCACGTCGAAGGGTATCGAGGCGTTCAAGCGTTCGAAGGCCTCCGCCGGCGTCGTACCAAACCTACCGCCCCAGAGGGGGCTTTTATCTTTTTCGCTCATGAGGCGGCAGTTTAGCCGAGTGGCGGGTGAAGGGCTTTGCAGGTCGAGGTAGCACCCTCATCGTTCACAACGTTACAATAAAGTACAACGTCTCGACGCGAGGAGGTCCGTGATGAACAGGGGTCCTTTCAGGGTGGTCCAGCGGGTCATCGTCGAGGCTGGGAGTCCGCTACTGGTGGGTCGCCCTGGTATCCCTCGGGTTTCTACCAGCGCTGCTCCTCTCCAACGTGCTGCTGGGCTGGGTCTCAACCGCAAACTGGTACTGCACGAGCGTGGAGTTCGGCGCCTCCGGTAGTCAGTACGGGGGTTGCTCCGTCATCGCCGGCGAGCTTATCGTAGCCGTGGCTATCTCCTGGCTGGTGCCGCTCTTCGTACTGGCTACCCTGCTGTACCTTCGCAGGAGGAGATCTCACGGGGTCGCGGGCGAACGCGGAGCCCGCGACCCCGAGACCCGTACGGGCACCTTCGTGAGGGTTGTGGCAGTCCTCACAGGGCTCGGTAATGCGCTAGTCATCAGCGATCCGTTAGACGCGGTGGCCGCCCCGGCGGAACGCCCGTTGGTGACTTTCGTCGGGATGTTGCTCTTGTCGGTACCCGTCGGGCTCGCGGCCTCCGGGATCGTTCTAAGGTGGGGGCGTTCGGCTCTCGATGGGGGATTTCTCGTCCGCTACGGCGTCGCGGTGCTCGGCCTGTGCCTCGGCGGCGCGATCCTCGGAGGCTCATCCTGGGTGCTCGGCGTAATGCTCAACTACGAGCCCGGGACGCCGCAGAGCCCCGAGAGCGGCATCTTCTTTCTCCTGTATGCCACCCTTGCATATGGATCTGTAGCGGCCCTCGTCGGGGGGGTTCTAGGATTGCTGAAGGATTGGTCCTCGGCCTACCCCTAGCGGCAGTCCTCGGGTGGCTGCGGCGGCCTCCCCGGAGTCAAGGACACGGCACCTCGTTCCCCGATACGGCCCGACCGTAAGATCGCGTCTCCGGCTCGAAGACCTCGCCAATCGGGAGTTTCTCTTCTTACACGAGTTGTGCGAGCATCATTGATACATACCTGACTTCACTCCTCAGAGGGCATAGGGAAACCATCGATGAACTCTCACGCCTCGTAGAGATGGGCTGCGACCTCGCCCAGGGCTACCTTATCTCGAGACCGCTCCCGGTAGACGCGGCCTCGGGCCTGCTCCGGCGCTAGGGAGCACAGATCAAGGGCCCGACTACCGTTTCCGGTAGTCGGGCCCTTGATCTAACGCTACGCTTATCGGGAGAGGCTATCCGGCCTTGCGCACAGGTGTCTCCACGGAGGGAGAGCTCGTGCGTAAAAGGTCCTTTTTGTACTTCCTTACGGCGGCCTTGAGGGCGCTGAGGCCCATCGTGGCGTTGCGGGTGCGGCTCCCCACGGCCTCGCGGCCGACGCGGCCCACGAAGGCATCGTAGTCTAGCTCGAGGACCTCGTCCATCGTGAGGTTCTCGTCGTGCACGAGCTGCATTGCCATGCTCGTCGCCCCCATGCTGATGGTGTCGCCCTGACCCGTGAACGAGAGGGCGGTTATACGGTCGCCCTCTCCCCTGAGGTGGACCACCACGGAGCCCCCGCACTCCGGGCTACCGCCGGGCATGACCACGTCGGCGTACTCCAGCCCGCCCTCGTACCGGGGGTTTTTCGCGTGATCCACGAGGATTAATATCTGCTGTCGACGATCCAAAGTTCGGCCTCCCTCTACCTCTCTATGGGGAGACCGACGGAGTTGCCCCACTCCGTCCACGAGCCGTCGT
>JADDPY010000019.1:2541-3689 GCA_016781635.1 Rubrobacter sp. | reverse complement strand
GGTGGGATTCGAACCCACGAGACGGCGTTAAACCGCCTACGCGATTTCCAGTCGCGCTCCTTCGGCCAACTCGGACACCTCTCCAGACCTGATGGATTCTAGCAAACACACCGGCTCCTGTGGGGACAGAAACAGCAGGTCGAAGTTTTCTGCAACGATTTAGGAAACCGTTCACACCTGGCCTCGAACTCCCCTTGTCTCCGAGATCATCCGGTTTAAAGTCTTTTTGTTCGCCATTACAAGGCGTGTCTATTTTCTAACAAGACAGTATCAAAAGGGTTGGAGGGAGCGAGTAGCATGAGAGATTACAACAAGATTGTGCTGAGCAACGACGAGACCAACGAGGCTCTTGGCGTGGCGGGCCGGGAGGTTCGCATCGGGGTGCCCGGGTACGGCGCTCCTGTCGAATCCGGCGTCCTGGCAGCCCGGCCGGTGGCGCTGGGGTACGGGGGGTTCGGCAAGAACCGCGCGAAGGGACGGGTCGTGGTCCCGGGCTACGGAACGGCGCCCATGACCGTTCAGATCTCGCGCTCCCAGAACTCCTGAACCCGTAGTAAAAGCAACACGAAGCCCCCTACGCCACGTGGCGTAGGGGGCTTCGTGGTTTTTCGGGAGGCTTCTCCCGCCCCGCTGGGCTGACGGGCCGGGCTCTCCTATGACCGTTGTTGGGTGCTGTCGTCCGTTTTACCTCCGGGCGCAGCGGGGTCGTGAGCACCCTCGTCTGCCTCCTCTCCCGCGGAGGGGCGTTCGGTCAGGCCATCCTCTAGCGGGTTCATTTCCGCCAGGCGCCGCCTGATGTCGTGCAGCTCTTTGAGGATTATCCGGTCCTTCGCCGAGAGACCCCGTATATCCTTGAGGAGGACCTCGACGTCTTCGCCGACGTCCTCTATGTCCTCTTCTATCTCGTCGACATCCTCCTGGACCTCCTCGATGCTTTCCCTTGCCTCGGCCGCGGCCGTGCCGAGCAAGGCCTTCTGGGCGGCAGCGGCGACCCCGCCGATAAGAAGAGCGAGGACGACGTTCCCCGTCCATTGCAGGACCATCGAGAGAAGCTTGCCCTGGGTGGTCTGGGCCGAGACGTCGCCGTATCCCACGGTGTTGACGGTGGTGTTCGCCCAGTAGATCCCATCCAGCAAGCTCAGGCCTTC
>JADDPY010000019.1:0-2524 GCA_016781635.1 Rubrobacter sp. | reverse complement strand
TCCCTCCGCCGAAGACCGCGATAAAAGCGAGCACGATGGCGTAGGGCAGGAGGCTAACCGAGCCGAAGCGCCCGAGGACGACCGGCAGCACGTCTATCAGCCTCAGGAGACGCAAGACCCAGAGCGCCTGGAGCGCTTGTAAGGGGAGCAGGGGGAAGGTCGTGACGAGGACGAAGATGTCGAGCTTGTTGTAGCGGAAGTACTCCCGGTCGTCCGGGGCGAGGTAGATCATGCAGACGAACTCGAAGACGAACCAGCCGTAGATGGCCCAGTTCAACACGTCGCTGAACAGGCCGAGGATGCCGCCGGCGTCCGAGAAGTGAAGGATAAGAGCGGGGACGACGAGCAGCACGACGATCACGGTCGGCACGTCGAGCCTGCGCGCGAGCCGCGCCTGATGCTCCGTCATCCCCGGCAGCACGTGGGTGCTGCCCACGTGGGCTCCGTGGGCGGTGACGTTTCCCCCCTTGGACGCCTCCGTCACCTGCGTCGTCCGATCTTGGGCCTCTTCTTCTTGCGCGAGTCGTCGTCCTCCGGGCACGCCGTCGCGACCTCGATGTTCACGGGCTCGGTCGGGGCCACGCCGTCGGGGTCCTGGTCGCAGACGAAGAGATCGTCCGGGTCGCCGCGTTCGCCCACCACGGTGATGTTCCCCTCGGGCACTCCGGAGTCGGCCAGGGCCTGGCGGGCCCGGGTGAGATTCTGGCCCTCGGTGTCCGGTGTCGTCGGGCCGCCACATCCGGCGAGAAGGAACAGAGCAAAACAAACCACGCTAGAAACCGCTACCGCGTATTTCATGGCGTCTCCCTCCACACGATGGGACGTCACGGACACGCCGATTCTACTAGGGTCCCCGGCGTTCCGCGCCGCTCCGGGTGGTAATTTAAGGTTCGGGCACGAGAGTTACGTTCGGGAGGTAGTTCGTGGAGAGGATGGAAAACCGCGTCGTCGGGGCAGGCGCGCAGGCGTTTGGCTCCCTGGGCGTCCTGGCCGTCTTCGTGGCCCTGGCCGGGGTCTACTGGGACGTCTCCTGGCACGTCGTCATCGGGCGCGAGACGTTCTGGGTGCCGCCTCACCGCCTCATCTACTCGGGGACGGCGATCTTCTTTGTCTCCACCGTGTGCGCGCTCCTCCTTGCCCGGCGCCGGGCGGGCTCGCTGCGGGCCACGGGAAGAGCCGGGGCAGGCTTCGCCGTCGCGGCCCTGGGCTCCATCATTCAGGTCTCCGCCGCCCCCCTCGACGGTTTGTGGCACGAGAGGTATGGACTGGACGTCACCGTCTGGAGCCCGCCGCACCTCATGGGCGCGGCGGGGGCACTCATCGGGATCTACGGCCTCGCCTGTGCCCTCGGGACCGGGCTGCACCGGGGCGGCTCCTTCGGCTGGGCAGGGATTAACGTCCTCCTGCTCTTCGCCGCGGCACTCTCCCTCTCGTTGTTCGCCCTGGGCCCGCTAGACTTCCGGCTAGATAGGCGAGACGTCCTGTTCTACCCGCTCCTGGCGGGTCCGTTGGCCGCCATCCCCCTCGTCGCGGCGGCGCGCTACACCGGCCGCTTCGGCGCGGCGACGGCGGTAGCCCTGATCTACAGCGCGTTCCGCCTGATAACGCTCGTTGTCTTCGTCGGCATGGGCGCCTTCGAAAACCCCGGCCCGCCGGTCTTCGTGCTCCTGGCCGCGCTCACCGTAGACCTCGCGCTCCTCGGCAAGCGGGAGGGCCGCGGCGTGCTCGGGGCCGCGGTCCTCTTCGGCCCGGCCCTCGTCCTCGGCGAATGGGCCTTTCGCGCCTTCTTGCCCGTCCAGAACTGGGAGCCGTTACAGGTCGTGGCCTCGCTCGCCGTGATCTCGGTGGCCGCGACGGCGGGGGCTCTGGCCGGCGACCGCCTCCAGGAGGTCATGCGTTCCGGGCGGGATTAGGGCGGCAGCGCGGCTAGCGATTACGTTCGCGGCGGACAAAGAGGGCGGTACCGAGGAAGAGAAAGACGGCGAACATGGCGCCGATGGTCCCCATGTTCGTGAGGGGGCTTGCGAGGACTACGGCATCGTACTCGCTCCGGCGGCCGGTATAGAAGACGCCGCGGGCGAGATCGACGGCGTAGCGCATCGGGGAGATGCGCGAGAGGATGTCGAGGTAGAGCGGCAGTACCTTTATGGGGCTGAACACGCCGGCCAGAAAGAACTGCGGAAAGACTACAAACGGGAAGATCTGGTTTGCGGCGCGCTGGCTGCTTATATTGCCGAGGATCAGGACGCCGAAGGCCCCGCCGAGGAGGCAGACCACGAGGGCGACCGGGATGAGGCCGAGCACCTGAACGAAGGTGAGGGGCACCCCGATCAGGAGCCCGAAGAGGATCACCACCGTGCCCTGCACGAGCGCCACGAGCGACTCGCCGAGGATTTTCCCGAAGACGATCGAGTAGCGCGAGATCGGCGCCACGAAGATCTCCTGCGAGAAGTCACTCTCCCGATCCTCGATGAGCGAGATGACGCCTTGCGTGGAGGATAAAAACAAAGTTTGCGCGAAGACG
>JADDPY010000029.1 GCA_016781635.1 Rubrobacter sp. | reverse complement strand
AGTTACCAGTGTTGTAGATTCCGCCGCCTCCGCCTCCGCCCGTCGCAATCACATCCTCGCCATTAGCTGCACGACTCCCGCTGATCACGGTGCCAGTAAGATGTAAGGAGCCAGCGTTATAAATACCCCCGCCCGTGATACCGTCTGCGCCGCCCGCCACCCAGCCGTTGCGGATCGTCATATTGGACAGAGAAACGGTCGCGCCCCCAAGGACATGAACCACACGATCGATTGCGTTGCCGTCGATAACGGTCGCGCTGATGCCAGCCCCATCGATGCTGACCGTGCTGGTAAGATCGAGGTCCCCACTCACGCCCGCATCTTCGCCACCACCATCCATAGTCAAGTAATATACGCTCGCCAATAGCTTAATCGTATCGTTTCCACTTCCCGGGGCACACTGATCAACCGCGGTGTCGAGGTTTGCTGCCAGGACGGCTTCCCGCAGCGAACAGTCTCCATCACTGTTAAACTCATCCGCCGTAGTCGTAACCGTGATGGTGGTAGCGAATACCGGCGAGGTGGGGAGAAGGACCAGACTAGCGACGAGGAGCAGCGCGATAGGACACACCGTGGACCATGGGCGCATAGGATGAACTTTCTTGATGAACAGAGCAACGGGAGGTAGGACACAAAACCCGACAACTGCCTGTGGATGGCGGCCTGATATATGTATCTTCTGTTCCACCACTATAGCAGGACAGTCAATCAAAATTCGGTAAAAAGTGCATCAACTACTATGATTGGAGCGCTGCGATATGGGCATGGCGAAGCTACACTAACTGCAATCAACGAATCAATGCCTCTGCCGAGATTCGGCAGAGGCATTGATATTACTCACCACGCTCGCTATCGGTCTCCACTTCGTGAGCAATAGGTGGGTTAGCATCTCGCCCACGAACAATGCCGATGTCAATATCCCGTACCAACAGTACCAAGCCGATGATAAGCAGGAACAGCGCACCCGCGCGTTCCATCGATTCGTCGGATATGGCGAGAGCACACAGTAACAGCACATACACGGCAAACAGACAGCGGAGTGCGCGCAACGACATTAGCTGTTCACTAGGTGATTGAGCGTCGGTGTCTCGACGCCAGCAAGCTGCGGCAAGCGCCGCTGGTTGCGCAAGGCTTCCTCAATCGCGCTTTCCAGGTCTGCTTGTAGGGCCTGGTGGCACGCTTCCTCCGTTGCACCCCACGCCATCACCGCGTGAAACTGTGGTAATGCGCCAAACCAGCCGCCAGTCGATAGCTCATCATAGCGGGCGTTTCGCATCGCTGCTTGAATGTACTCTGTCATCATTCTATCCTTTCTCCGAATGTGTGTTCGCCTAGAAGAATAGAACAATGGTTCTGCGTAGTAGGATGACAAAATGGTGACGGAGAATGAGGGGCCATCGTACGACATACAAACGGAGCAATCGTGTTTCAGGCGTTGGCTTTCTTGCGGGGCCGTCGCCCTGCCTGCCGCTTGGCTGCACACGGTTTGCAGTCGCTGCTGCGATCGTAGGTCTTGCCAGGATCAGGGGTGAAGTGTTGAAGGAGCTTCCACTCCTTGCAGGTGCTGCAGCGCTTTTGGGTGTGTTCGTCAGCAACACCGCGCTGGGCACGGGCACAGCCACCAACCCAGATCAGCCCCGGAATGCTCGCGGTGAGCGCACTGAAACGAGAAAGCCCCATCATCCATCCGACGAGCACAAGGGCGCAAAAAAGCCGAGGCGCACGAGTGTTTCGCGTATGGCCCCACTCCCACGACGCACGAGAGCAAACCAACTCCCGAGAAGTGCGCCCTCCCATGCACCTGCGGCGGCAGCGAGCAGCGGCGGGACGATGCCTTCAAGCTCTGCGTAGGGCATGTATGCTCGTACGTACCAGTTTCCCAGTGCCACTCCCAAACCGCCGACGAGGAGTGCGCCAATGCCACTCCCAATGGCAATGGCCCCATATGCTCGGGGAGATGATTGCGTGTATGTACGGCCCTCACGGTTATTGGCTGGATATCACGTCACTTAAACATCCCACGCCGATGCAATGTGCAAGTGTCGCGAGTTCTAGAAACCGTTATGCACTTTGCGTGAGCATAGGAACAACCCGATGCAGCATCAAACAGGCAAAGGCGACAAAATGCAGCGCCTCGACGGTCTCAGGTAAGCGTTCGTAGTCGCGCGCCAGGCGGCGGAACTTCGCCATCCAGGCGAAACTCCGTGCCACGACCCAGCGCCGTGGCAGCAACACAACGCCGCGTTTCGCTTCCGGCAGCTTCACCACCTCCAACCGCATGCCCTGCTCCGCCGCATCCTTTGCCGCTTGCTCGCCCGTATAGCCCTGGTCCACAAACGCGACCTCGAGGCTGTTGCCGGTGACCTCCTAGACCGCCTGCGCCAAGGTCGCGACCTGTGCGCGTTCCTGCTCGTTGGCGGGGATCACATACACCGCCAACAGCAACCCGAGCGTGTCGACCGCCACATGCGTCTTGCTGCCCTTGCGCCGCTTGTGACCATCGTAGCCAGCGTGCTCACCGCTTTCAGTAGTGGACTGGACCGTTCGTCCATCAAAGATGACGGCGCTCGGGTGGCGGTCCCGGCCGGATGCCACCCGGATCAGCACCCGGAGGTCATGGACCATCGTTTCAAAGACACCCGTGCGCATCCAGCGCTGGGTTTGCTGATAGACCGTCTGCCACGGTGGCAAATCATGGGGCAGCATGCGCCATTGCGCACACGTGCGCGGGATCCGGCGCAAGCCGTTAAAGACGTCGCGCAGCGGATGTTCACGCTGGGGCGCCTCTTCGCTCATCACGGTCACATACGGGCTGACGAAGGCCCACTCGTGACCATGACTGATAACATTCATGCGTGAGCTTGACGTCCTGCGCCACACGCACGCCTTTCTGCGCGACCAAGGGCTTGCGGGGCACCGTGTCCTCGATCTGTATACCGACGCGCATTCGTCGCTGGTGCGTGAGCCTTCCGTCCGTCCCTTCCAGCGATTCACGTTTGCACTCGAAGGATTCACGGTTCACCCGGATCTCGTCGGACGGTTGGACGACGGCGAGACGACCTTTGCGGTCGAAGCGAAAGGCACGGATGACATGCTCCGCGGTCTTGCGCAGGCAAGCACCTACAGCTTCGGCTTTCACCTCACCCTGCTCGCTGCCGCTGCGCCTATCGCACCGTGCCTTGTCACACTCGCTCGCCAGTACAACGTTGGGATCGTAGCCCTGCAGCCAAATACCCTCGATGTTCTGACCTTGCCGGCCCCGCACCTCCCGCTGCGCCAGGACGCCCGCGCGATCCAGCAGCAATTCGCCACGACCGAGGCGCTTGCCTCAACCTTTGTCTTCAACCTCCCGACACACTACCTTAGCCTGGCGGTCGCTATACAAGATGCGTCACGGTTGTCACGTAGCGAACTTGAGGCGCACGCGCGAGCACAGTATCCAGTGCTGCCACAAGGTCCAACATCGTTTGGAGACACGCTTCGAGGGGCGCAGAAGCTTGGCCTGGTGGCAGTGCGCGGGGACGTCGTGGAACGCACGCTGATGGTGAGGCAGCCGGCCGCCTGCTTCCTGGTCTTCACGAACTGGCGGTCATTCACCAGCACCTCGTGAGCCAACGAGGCGCAACCCTTTACGCCATACCTCCTCCAGCGGGAGCCGTACTACGGTGGCTGCTCGCGGCCGATCCAGAG
>JADDPY010000240.1 GCA_016781635.1 Rubrobacter sp. | reverse complement strand
GGTGGACCTCCTCTTGCAGGTAGACCGCCGCGCCCGGGGCCTGGGGAGCTTCCTGAGCGAACAAATGGGGACCGACGAGTCCTACGCCAGCCTGACCGTCCCCGAGAGCGCGACGCCGGGTGAGATCAGGGAAGCCATCGCCGAGACCCTGCGCCGGCACGCCTAGACCCGGACAGGCACGAGCCAGGCGACGACCGTGATTCTCCCTCGCCCCGTCCATATGGTGGAACCGTGGCCCGTCTACGAGACCGACCTTCGGGCTGCCCTCCTCGTTTTTCCGAGCAGCCGGTCTTCTATCCGGTCTCGAGCTCCCGTTACGATGGGCAGCCCTCGCGCGACTGCAACGCGAAGAGCTGCTCGTTCGTCGTCCACGTGACGCGGTTCGCGGTCGGGGACGGCTACGTATCGCGCTTCGACAGCCGCATGGGGGCGGTACGCAGCGCGCGCTCGGAGGCGTATCCGGGCGTTCCGCTTACAATGAAGGTATGACCGCGACGAAGCTGGAGTTGAATATCCGACGCAAGGGTGCGATGCGGGGCATCCTTACCCTCGGGAGCCTGGACCCTGCGTTCGAGGGGGCGGAGGGGGTGAGCAGCGGGTCGGTCGTGCTGGATCTCCGGCCTGTCGAGTTTGTGGAGCCGGCGGGGCTTTGCGGGCTGGCCGCGCTTCTGGAGTTTTTGATCTCGCGCTCGCGCCTCGTAGGAGTAAGGATACCGGAACACAACGTGGCCGCGTACCTGGAGCGGATGGATTTCTTCCGGATCTTCGGGCACCGGGTGGAGACCAACGTGGACGTGGCTGCTCTGGAAGAGCGGCGGCGCGGCAACCCGGGGACGCTCCAGGAGCTTATAAACTTTCACTCCGAAGACGAGATCCCGGGGATCATAAACCGCATCTCGGAGATTCTGGAGAACAGGGGCTATCTTTTGCGCGAGCGGGCCGCAATTTGCGCTACCCTCTCCGAGATCTGCGCGAACGCCGTGGAGCACGGCCGTTCCCCGTTCGGCGCCTACGCCGCCGTGCAGGCCTACCAGCACATCGTGAGCGGGGGCCGAGGCAAGGGCGAGGAGGTACTCGTCGCCATAGCCGACGGAGGGGTCGGCGTGCGGGAAACGCTCTCGCGCAACCCGAAGTACGCCGAGTTTACGGAGACGGACAACGAAGCCCTGAGGCACGCGCTCAAGATGGGGGTCACGGGGACCGGGGAGATCGGACGCGGCGGCGGCCTCGCGGTGGTTGGGCAGATCGCCGTCCGCGCCGGGGGATCCCTCTCCCTGCGCTCCGGCTCCGGCCGCGTCACCCACTACGGTGACCGCACGAACTCCCGCAACGTCCCCCCTTTCCCCGGAACCTTCGTACGGGTCTCCCTCCCGAGAAAAGCCGTCGACGAACCCACCCCGTGAACCGCCCCGAAGACGGGCCGTTCCGCCCTGAACGTGTGGTGGCGAACGCAGGGAGATGGAGGATAATCGGATTCGTGAACCAGCTAAATTTTAGGTTGCTTTTGCCCAACTCACCCCTTATACTCCCTTTATATGAATTCACTGAAGACAGTGAGAGCGGAAACATTGGCCGGTAAGAGGCCGTACGCGGTCTATGACGTGGCGTCCGGGGAGGCGGGCGGCAAGCTGACGGTGACCCGGGGGACGGGTCGTCGGGTGCGTGAGGCACTCGCGAGCGTTCTGGAGGGGCTGCCGCCTGGCGGCGTGTTGTACGTGGACATGCGGGGCGTGGAGCTTATGGACTACTCGTTCGCGGACGAGGCGCTGGGGGTGCTCGTCTCCCGGGTGGCATCAGGGGAGTACGGGGACCGGCGCGTGGTGCTGGTCGAGGAGGACCGGGAGTTGCTGGAGAACGTCGAGGCGTCCTTGCGGCAGCGTTCGCTCGCCATCGTGCGGGTGGACGAGATCGGGGCGAGCCCGGAGATCGTAGGCGACGTGCCCGAGCATCTGGTGGATACGTTGCGTTCGATCTACGAGGCAGGTTCCATCACCAACGCGGACCTCGCGGTCAAGCTCGGGCTCAACCACACCGCCATGAACAACCGGGCGACCCGGCTTTTGAAGCTCGGGCTGATCCACCGAACCAAGAACACCGCCGCCCCGGGTGGCCGCCAGTACTCGTACGAGGGGATCGCCTGACGTGATTCCTATTTTTACCTTTGTTCTCACTCATTTCAGTGAAGATAGCGGAGCCGGTGTATTTGCACCGGAGGAGGTATAGCGGGATGCGCGAAGAGTACATGATCGAGCGTCAGGGCAAGCGTTTTGTCCTTTATGCGGGGCTTCTCGAGGAGGCGCACGCGCGGGGCTTGAGGAGCATCGAGACCGAGCTCTTGCAGATACCGGGCACCGGGAACGGGGAGGTCGCGATCGCGCGAGCGGTCGTGCGGACGGAGGATGGGAAGTTCACGGGGATAGGCGACGCGAGCCCGCAGAACGTCGGGCGGATGATAGCGCCGCACATCATAAGGATGGCCGAGACCAGGGCGAAGGCGCGGGCGCTGCGCGATGCCATCAACGTCGGTGTCGCGTCGATAGAGGAGCTTGGGGACGATCCCGAGCCGTCCTACGCGCCGGAGCCGCGTAGGGGCGCAAGGGCGGAGGCTGGGCGGGCCGAGGGTGCCCAGGCCGGTGCGGCGGTTGCGCAGGGCGGCGATGTTGCGAAGGAGTCCCTGCCAGCGACGCGCAAGCAGCTTAACTACCTGGAGGCCCTTATAGCGGACGTCGTCGAGGACGGCCTCCCCAAGTTCGAGAACATGGTCGGCAAGCCCGTCTCCGAGCTCACGAGGGGCGAGGCTAGCGAGTGGATCGGACGCCTCTCCGGGAGGGCCGCGTAGTGGGTCGCATGTGGGTGGCCGCGCTCGGCGACGAGACGCTGTACGAGGTGGACCTGCCGTCTTGCTGCCGCAGGACCGCCTGGAGCGTCGAGGGCTCTTTCGACTGCCCCGTGTGCGGGGCGGCCTGGCAGGCGCCGCTCCCGTTCGAGCCCGAGGAGTGCGCCTTCGTCGATCGGCAGGGCGAGGAAGAGAGGAAGGGGGCCGCTTAAGGTGGCACGCAAGAAAGAGGCCCTGAGGCCGGACACGACGCTCGCTCCGGCGGGGAGGCCGCAGAACGAAGTGTACGTGCGGGGGTTGCCGGTTTGTTGCCTGGGGTCTTTGAAGGAGGAGATCCTGGCGAGGCCGGATGGCGGCCCGGACGATCGGCGGCTTCTAGAGTTCGAGTGCGGCGTTTGCGGCAAGGACTGGGTAGTGACGAGCAGCCTCGACGATCGCGTGCTGGATCGGTTCGTGACGCATGGGGGGCCGCGGGTGGCGACCCGGCCCGGAGGGAAGCATCCGGCGGCGTAGCGAGGATGTTGCGGGCCGGAAGGGAGAAAGGGGATGAAGTGGCTGAGGATACTCTTACGCAGTACCTGAACAATATACGGGGGGGCCGGCTGCTTGATGCCGCCGAGGAGCGAGATCTCAGCCGGCGGTGCCGGGAGGGAGATAACGCGGCGCGGGCGCGGCTCATCGAGTCGAACCTGAGGCTCGTCATCTCCATCGCCAAAAAGTATCGCGGGCGTGGGGTGTCGTTCGAGGACCTGATCCAGGAGGGGAACGCGGGCCTGATCAAGGCCGTCGAGCGCTTCGATCCGGAGCTTGGCAACCGTTTCTCTACGTATGCGACGTGGTGGATTCGCCAGGGCATCA
>JADDPY010000643.1:9998-14658 GCA_016781635.1 Rubrobacter sp. | reverse complement strand
CCTCTTCCCCGAACTCCTCGGCGATGGCGTCGAGGTCCTCCTCCGGCACCCCGACCTCCGAGAGGCGGCTCGGCAGCCCCAGCTCCCCGACGAGTGCGGCAACGCGCTCGCCGGGCTCGCCGCCCAAGGCGCCTTTCAACATCTCCCACCGCTCCCTCGGAACGCGCTCGCCGACGATGTCGAGGGTCGGGGCGAGGGTGGCGCACGAGGTGTAGCCGTGCGGGACACCGTAGCTTGCGCCGATGCGCTTCCCGATGTTATGCGAGAGGCCCATCGGGGTGTTTTTAGGGCCGAAATACGCGAGCCACTGCGCGAGCTGAAGCTCGTGCCGCACGCCGAGGTCCTCTGGACGCTCCTTGGAGCGCGGCAGGTACGCCATCAGGCGCCGTGCCCCTTCGAGGCCCGTAACGTCCTCGACCGGATGCTCCGCCGGGCCCAGAAAGCCTTCTATCGCGTGGTCGAGAGATCTTATGCCGGTCGAGAGCCACAGCTTCTCGGGCGTCGGCAGGGTCGCTTCGGCGTCCAGGATCACGACCTGCGGGACGGCCGCCTCGTCGACGAAACCGGCCTTTCGCCCCGCCGCCTCGTCCGTCACCCCGACGAGGTGGGCCCACTCCGCGCCGGAGAGCGTGGTCGGAATGGCGACCTGGCGCGGGTACCCGAGCTTGCGGGCGACGGCCTTTGTCCCGTCGATCACGCTACCGCCCCCGAAGCTGACCAGTAGGTCCGCACCCTCGGCCTGGTGCGCCGCCTCGTCGACGGTGCTCCCGGGGGTGTGCTGGCCTATCCCCGAGAAGGTGCCCGCGTGCTTCTCGCCCAGCGCCGCCTCGACGCGCCGCACCAGGTCGGTCTTCTCTCTGAGCGTCCGCCCGGTCAACACGAAGGCCCGGCCGGAAGTAGCTGCCTCTTCGGTGAGCTTCTGAAGGCTGCCGACGCCGAAATGGACACGCGCGGTCTGGAGGAAGGTGTGCGTTCCTGTTTTCATGCCCGGAATTCTACACGCCTGCCCGGGCATCGCCCCGAGCCGGGACGGGCCCTTCGGGTACGACGGAGGCCCGGTCGTGTGAGCGGGCCTCCGTCTGCGCGTCGCGCGCTGGCTTGTTGCGTGGTAGTACTACGCCACGCGGCTCGCGACGAGGGCCTGAGCCTTCTCGGCGATGCGGCGGCCCTGGTAGCGGGCGACGGCGAGCTCCTCCTCGGTCGGACCCTCGTCCGTGCCGGTGCTGCTCGTCCCGTAAGGGTTACCGCCGGCGGCGAAGATCGACTGGTCCGTGTAGCCGTTCGGGACGATGATCGAACCCCAGTGCATGAACACGTTGTACATGCTCAGGAGCGTCGACTCCTGGCCGCCGTTAGCATTCGACGCGCTCGTGAAGCCGCCGACGACCTTGTCCGCGAGCTTGCCCTGGAACCAGAGCCCGCCAGCGGTGTCGATAAACTGCTTGAGCTGCGCCGACACGTTGCCGAAACGCGTCGGCGTCCCGAAGATGTAGGCGTCCGCCCACTCCAGGTCGTCAAGCTGCGCCTCGGGCACGTCCTCGGTCATCAGCGCGTGGTCGTACCAGCCCTGGTTGCTCTTTATTGCCTCCTCCGGCGCGAGCTCGTGCACCTTTCGGAGCCGGACCTCCGCTCCGGCCTCCTTCGCGCCCTCCTCTATGGCCTGGGCGAGCTTGTAAACGTTCCCCGTTGCGCTGTAGTAGATCACGGCTACCTTTGCTGCCATGTCCCGCTCCTTTCGAATCCTCGGTGATAAACGGACGAGCGTCCATATTACCCCATCGGTCTCCGATGTAAACTGGAGCGTGGGGGTGGAAAAGATGGAAGAAGCGAAGATGAGGTTCAAGAGAAGCCTGGACCATTCCGGCCGGGAGGCACCCGATGGCGCGAAGCGGCGGGACGTCGCGAGAAACCGGGGGCGGGTTCTGGAGGCGGCGCGGGTCCTGTTCGAGGAGCGCGGCGTCGTGAACGTAACGATGGAGGAGATAGCGCGCGCCGCCGGCGTCGGGAAGGGGACGCTGTACCGCAGGTTCTCGCACAAGGGCCTGCTCTGCCACGCGCTCCTGGACGAGCCGGCGCGGGAGTTTCAGGCCGAGACGCTGCGGGGGTTGGGCGAGGTGGGCATCGGTCCCGCGGAGAAGCTCGGCTCGTTTCTCGAACGGCTGGTCCTGTTCACCGACGAGAACCTGGACCTGCTCTACGGCGGCCACGAGACGCTCGACGGGACGGAACGCCTCGCCCATTTCGCCCACCCCTCCTACGGCTGGCTGCGCGGCACGGTCCTCGGGCTCCTCCGGTCCGGCCAGCGAAGCGGGGATCTCGCCGAGAACCTGGATGCCGATTATCTGGCCGACGCCCTCCTCGCCCCTCTGGGCGTGGATCTCTTCTACCATCACCGGCGCGTCCTGGGATACTCCGTCGAGCGGATAAGCGCCGGGCTGCGTTCCCTCGTGCCTATCCGCTAACCCTTACGCGGGGTTGTCTTCCGGCTCCTCGGGGGTGCGGTCGAGGGATCTGTCGAGCTTGCGTAGAATGTCGTGCAGGGCTTTATGTTCGTCCTTCGTAAGCGCGGAGAAGCGCTCGTCCACGAGGGCCTCGTGCTCCGGAACGGCCTTCTCGAAGAGCCCACGGCCCTCCTGCGTGAGGTAGAGGCGGTTGGTCCGGCCCTGGGGACGGCGTTCGATCACGCCCCGCCCCTCCAGCCGCGCCACGAGCTGCGCGACGTTGCCCTTGGTGACGAGTAGGTGGTTGGCTAACTCCTGCTGCGTCAAACCCTCCGCCGCCCCAACCTGCGCCAACACGTCGAACTGCGCGTTGTTCAACCCCCAACGACGCAGGTGAAACGCGAGATCCCGCTCGACCTTCTGCGATACGCGCAACAACCTCACGTAAGCCAGTACAGACGGCCTCCGCAAACTCCTCCCGCGCACATCCTCCAAAACCATACATTTAGTTTAGTCCTAAACTAAATTAGCTTCAACCCCTACGCCGGGCATAAATAAACTTGACGAAAGCTAAGTTCAGTACTAAACTCACATGACAGTTTAGTACTAAACAGAGGAGGACTCATGGAGCTAGGCGGGTTGCATCACATGACGGCGGTCACGACGGAAGCTTCGGAGAACGTGGCTTTTTACACGGGGGTTCTGGGGCTGCGGCTGGTAAAGAAGACGGTGAACCAGGACGACGTGTCGGCGTATCACCTATTTTATGGGGACGAGTTGGGGCGCCCGGGGACGGAGATCACGTTCTTCGATTGGCCGCAGTTGAGGGTCGCGCCGAACCGTCCCGGGGCGGGTGAGGTTTCGACGACGGAGCTTCGGGTCGCGGGCCGCGAGGCGGTCGATTGGTGGGCCGGGCGTCTGGAGGAGCACGGGATAGAGCATTCCGGAGTCGCCGAGCGCGGCGGGCGCGCTTACATCGAGTTCACGGACCCGGAGGGTCAGCGGCTCAGGCTGCGGGACGAGGGCGAGGCTCCGCGCGTCGAGGGAGGCGTACCCTGGGAGGAGAGCCCCGTCCCGGCGGAGTACGGCGTGAGGGGCCTCGGCGCCGTTGACCTTACGGTGCGCGAGCTCGCGCCGACGGCCTGGGTGCTCTCCGAGGTGATGGGCTTCCGGCTCGTGGAGCAGTACGAGGAGAGCGGCGAGAAGGTCGCGCTCTTCGAGGTCGGTTCCGGCGGGGCGGGGGCCGAGGTTCGGGTGGTCGAGAAGCCCGACGCCCCGTACGCACACCTCGGGCGGGGCGGAGTGCATCACATCGCGTTCCGGGTGGCGGACGCGGAGGAGCAGAAGGAGTGGCGGGAGAGGCTCCGGGGCGCGGGGCTCGGGGTCACGCCGCAGATAGACCGCTACTACTTCCAGTCCATCTACTTCCGCGAGCCGGGCGGGGTGCTATTCGAGATCGCCACGGACGGTCCCGGCTTCGCCACGGACGAGGATGCGCGTCACCTCGGCGAGAAGCTCTCGCTCCCGCCGTTCCTGGAGGGACGTCGCGAGGAGATAGAAGGTCGCCTCACCCCCATCACCCCGGTAAGGGGCGGCGTCCGGCGGTAGAGCCGGGGGCCTACTGGGTAAAAAGTACGAAGTCGTAGAAGCTCCAGGTATAGGGCGACAAAAGAAGGAGAGCATTGTGGCGAGACGCAAGCAGCAAAACAGCGGTATGAACGACGCGGCGTCGCTCGTTCTAAGGACCGCCCTGGGCGGTTTGATGGCGGGTCATGGCGCGCAGAAGGCCTTCGGGTCGTTCGACGGTCCGGGCCCGGAGGGCACGGCCGGCTTTATGGAGATGCTCGGTTTGAAGCCCGGCAAGCAGTGGGCGCAGCTCGCAATAGCTTCGGAGCTCGGCGGCGGTGCCCTGACTGCCCTCGGCCTGCTCAACCCCCTGGGTCCCCTCGGCGTCATAGGTTCCATGGCAATGGCGACGGCAACGGCCCACAAGGGCAAGCCGATATGGGTGACGAGCGGCGGGGCGGAGCTCCCCGTGGTCGACATGACGATAGCGTTGGCCCTCATCCTCAGCGGCCCCGATAAGTACTCGCTCGACAGGATGCTCGGGATCAAGCTGCCTGGTTGGATCACGCCCTTGGGCCTCGTGGGCATCCTGGCCTCGGTGGCGTACGCTACCTCCCAGGGCTCGACTCCCCCCGAAGGCGGCGACCAGGACG
>JADDPY010000643.1:8159-9870 GCA_016781635.1 Rubrobacter sp. | reverse complement strand
CTATGCCGAGCCAGATCAGGGTGGCGAGCGAGCCGACCGTCGTCAGGTTCGGTCCTATGCTCGTCCCCACGACGACGGCGTAGACTGTCGCTACCCTGAGCGTCCCTTCGGCGACAAGGGGATCTATGGCGCCGAGGGCGAGCACGGTCATCGGGACGTTGTTGATGACGTTCGAGCCTAGAGCGGTGCCGACCGTTACCCCCAGAATCCGCGCGAGACCGTCGCCCGGAGCATCGGCCGCGAACGCCCTCTCGGCGAGCGCCGCGAGGCCGGCATTCTCCACGCCCTGCACGACCAGGAACAGCCCCACGACCAGGACGATTACCCCCCAGGACACGGAGCGCGCTATCTCTCCGAGCGACACCCACCCGGCCAGCCGCGCGGCACCGGTGACCAGCGTACCGGCGGCGAGGGCCACGAGCCCGATCGGCACCCCGAGGACCGGGGCGAGAAAGAACGCCACGAGAACCCCCGCAACCGCTCCCGCGGCGAGCCGAAAAAAGGACCCGTTCTCGGGGACGAACGGCGGGAGCTTCGTTTCGTAATCTCCCACGAGGTCCTTGCGGAAAATCCAGGCGAAGATCAGAAAGTTCGTCGCGACCGCCAGGACCGCGGGGAGGAACATGACGAGGGCGAACCGCGCGAAGCCCAGGTCGAACGCCCCGTAAGCTAGTAGCCCGGTGAGGTTGGAGACGGGCAAGAAGAGCGAGGCGGTGTTCGCCGTGTACACGCAGGCGAACATGAACGGCAGCGGGTCGAGTCGCAACCGTACGGCCATACCGTAGACGATCGGGGTGAGCACGATGGCCGTGGCGTCCAGCGAAAGCGTCGCCGTGACGAGCGTCCCCACGAGGAAGACGAAGCCGTAGAGGGTGAACACGCGCCCGCCCCCGGCCCGGGCGGTCACGGACGCCGCCCAATCGAAGAAACCCGCCCTCTCCGCGACCGCGCTCAGGGCCATCATCCCCACGAGCAGGACCAGGGCGTCCCACGTCTCGAGCAATACCCCCCCGGCCTGCTTCAAGCTCACGAGCCCCAGGACGAGGACCGCCCCGCCCCCGAGAGCCGCCCACCACGCCTCGCCCACGTCCTTCGGCCGAACCAGCACCAGAACGAGCGTGACGGCCAGGATCAGGCCGGCGAGCACCGCACCCACGACGGGAATCGCCTACCCCGGACGCTTCGGACCGGGAGGTCCGCCGTGAGGCTTGCGACCCGGCCGCCCCGGGCCATGGTGAGCCTTCGGGTCCCGCTCCAGCCCTTCGATCTCCTCCCGGGCCTCCATGAGGAAACCCTCGGGGTCCTCGGGTGAGGCCCACCGGGCGTACTGCTCGATGGCCTCATCCACCGCCGCCCCAAGAAGCTTCTCGGCGAGCGGCGTCTTCTGCGCCCCCAGGCTCTTCGCGAGCCACAGCAGCCGGGCGTGCTCCTTCTCGCTCAAACGGATCGAAAATGCCACCGGCTTGCCCGCCTTCCCGCCGGGCCTGCCCTCCAACGCCTCGATGTAACCGGATACCAGTTTCCCTACGCTGTCTCCCAACCCCAACCCCTCCCGTTAGATCGCTCCGCACTCCCAACACCACATCACTGCTACAACATAACGCAGTATAAAATATACTACAATTTGTACTACAAAAATAACGTTGCGGGTGTTCTGTCATTAGGCGGCTACGGCGGGTTGCGAGGGACGCGAATTAGGCGTGTCCTTGAG
>JADDPY010000643.1:0-8132 GCA_016781635.1 Rubrobacter sp. | reverse complement strand
AGCTTTACTTTGTTCTCGTCAGGGTCTATACAGCTCTTGTGATGGAGCGTAACGATAAGGGCTCGCGCGGCAAGAGGCGGCGCTTCGTGCGGCGGGAGGAAGATGCATCGGGGAGGGGGCCGGGGCGCATAAGGCGCCGGTTGCAGGAGCGACCCCGGATACGTCCGAAGGTCTACGGCTACCTCTCGCAGGAGAAGGACTCCCTGCGGCAGGGGTTCGCGGCGCTGTTCATCTCGTCGGTCGGGGAGCTCGTCGCGGGTATCGCGCTGGCGGGGATCACGGACACGCTGGACCAGCTCGTCGGGCTCGCGGTCCTTATACCGGCCGCCATAGGGATGCGCGGCGCTATTTTCGGGGCGATGGGGAGCCGCATCTCGACGGCGATACAAACCGGCCTGTTCAGCTTTTCTTTCAGGAGGGGCGTGCTCGCGGAGAACGCGCAGGCGGCGGCGGTCCTCTCGCTTATCTCCGGGGTGTTTCTGGCGTTTCTGGCCCGGTATCTGTGCGACATTCTGGGGGTGGAGACGAGGCTCTCGGTCTTCGATTACGTGGTGATCTCGACGGTCGGGGGGGTGCTAGCGGGTACCTTTCTGCTCGGCATTACGGTGCTCGTGGCCCGGGTGAGCGTCGCGCGCGATTGGGACATGGACAACATAGCGGCCCCCATGATCACGGCGGCGGGCGACATCCTCACCCTCCCGTCCCTCGTTATCGCTACCTACCTTATAGGCGTCCCGATCTTCTCCAGCGCCCTCGCCGTCGCCCTTATAGCGGTGGCGCTTGCCGCCGTAGCCACGGCGTTCCGGCTCGGCGTCCCGAACCTCAGGCGCATCCTCGCGGAGTCCCTGCCGATCCTGGCGCTCACGGGGACGGTGACCATCCTCGTCGGGGTAGCCTTGCAGGATCGCGAGGAGCAGTTCACGACGCTTCTCGCGCTCTCTATTCTGCTCCCGGCGTTTCTGCAGGAAGGCGGGGCTCTGGGGGGGATCCTCTCCAGTCGGCTCTCGTCGAAGGTCCACATGGGGCTTCTGGAGCCCAGAGGGTTTCCGTCGGTGGATGCGTTGCGGGACTTCACCCTGATCTACATCTTCGCCACGGGGGTTTACCTGTTCATCGGGGGGGCGTCGCACGTTCTGGCGGTAACGCTTTTCTCGGCCGATGCGAGCCCCGGGTTCGGGGCGATGCTCGGGATCAGCGCGCTCGCGGGCCTTATAGCGACGACGGCGGCCGTGTTTGCGGCCTACTACGGGAGCGTTATGAGCTACCGCTTCGGGCTCGACCCTGACACGTACGGTATCCCGATCATCACCGCGGCGGTGGACCTGCTCGGGTTTATGAGCCTTATAATAGCCTTGATCATCTTCGGATTGGCCGGTTAGGAGCCCCTCACAACCATGCGCGACGCCCGACCTAGAAACCTCAAGGAGATGCTCTCGGAGGCGAAGAACACCTCCGAGCTTATGGTGGACCTGGCCTATGCGGCCCTGTTCTACAACTCGGAGGACTTCTCCGAGGAGGTGATGCGCCTGGAGAGGCGCCTCAACGACCTCGTCTTCGACATGAGGAGCCTCGCCATCTTCGCGGCGAGAAGCCACGCCGACGCCGAGCAGATGGCCGGCATCCTGCAGGTCGTGCAGGACATAGAGAAGATCGGGAACGCCGCCAACGACATCGCCAAGATCGTGGTGAAGAAGCTCGGCATCCCCCCGGAGCTCTTACAAGACCTGCCGGCGGCCGAGGAGATCACGAGCCGCGTCCACATCGCCCCCGAGAGTACCCTGGACGGCCGGAGCCTCGGCGAGCTGGACCTGCCCGTCGAAACCGGGATGCGTCCCATCGCGATCCGAAGCGGCGACGTGTGGAACTTCGACCCCGAACCCGAGGACGTGCTGCGCGAGGGGGACGTCCTGTTCCTGCAGGGACCGCCGGAGGGCGTGGCGGAGATCCGGGAGTTCGCGGGCGCTACCCCCCTCGCCCGGCCCAACCCACACGCCGGGAACGGGTCCGCCCCTACCGATGATCTCTCCGAGCTCGAGCGAGCGGTGGACCTCCTCATCGAGATGAAGAACCTCTCTGAGGTCGCCGTGGGGCTCGCGTACTCGGCACTCCTGTACTACGACGCGGGGCTCGCCCGCGAGGTAGTGGCTATCGAGGACGAGATGGATGAGATGCGTTACCGCATCGAGCGCTGGGTCCTCCTCGCCGCCCGAAGAATAGAAGACGCGCCACGGTTGCGTGGCATCCTGCACCTCGCGACGGCGTCCGAGACGATCGCCGACTGCGCCCAGGAGATGGTCTGGATCGTGGAGAAGGGCGAGGAGGTCCACCCCGTCCTCTCGGCCGCCGTCGGGGAGTCCGACGAGATAGTCTTGAAGCTCACCGTCTCCCCGGGCTCCCCCGCCGACGGTAGAACGCTGGGCTCCCTGCGCATAGAAACCGAGACGGGGATGTACGCCCTCGCGGTGAACCGCGCGGGCCGCTGGACCTACCGCCCGCGCGACACCTACGCCCTGCGGGGCGGCGATTCTCTCCTCGTCACTGGCGCCCCCGAGGGCCTCGAACCCCTGGCCGATCTCTTCGGCCAGAAACTAGAGGAGCCGCAGTAATCAGGGGCACGATCCAAGAGAGGCTTCAGCATAAGCTCGCGGCACTCGGGGTGAAGGGGGAGTCCAGCCCGCTCGTGCGCGAGTTGCTGTTCTGGGTTCCCGTGGTCTTGCTGGGTGCGTACATGTACGCCGCGCTGATGGACCGCTTCCGGGGCCTGACCCCGTCACTCGCCGCGGACTCGCGCGACATCCTCACGTACCGGATGGCCGGTGAGAACATCCTATCGGGCGCCGTCCCCTACCGGGACTTCTTTATCGAGTATCCGCCGGGCAGCCTCCCGTTCTTCGTACCCCCGGCTCTCTTCTCGGAAGGTCCGTCCTCATACGCGACCTACTTCGCCTCGGAGATGGCGCTCCTGCTCGTCGCCTCGCTCGTCCTGACGGCGCTCTCGGCGCGAGCCCTGGGCCTTCTCTGGCCCGTCGCCGCCGTGGTCTTCGTAGTGGCGGCGATCCTTCTGAACCCTGTCGCCGTGACGCGTTACGATGCCGTCGTCGCCCTGACGGTCGCCGTAGCGGTCGCGCTCGCCGTACGATCGAGGAAGGGTGGCACGGCCTCCTCGCTGGTACTCGCCGGGGCCTGGGTTTCCCTCGGGATCGGGGCGGCGGCAAAGCTCGTCCCGGCGCTCGTGGGTCCGCCGCTTGCCCTCTTCGCGGCACGGCTCAGGGGGTGGCGGGGGGTTGTGCTGGGGTCGGCGGTCTTCGGCTTCGTGGTGGCGGCCTTCTTTGTGCCAGCGGCGCTGCTTGGCGGTGGTGGCTTTCTGAAGAGCTTCGCGTATCACGCGGAGCGGGGCTTGCAGGTCGAGTCCGTGGCGGCCTCCCTCTTGATGAAGCTCGGCTACGCCGAAGGGATCGTCTACGAGTTTGGGGCGTTCGACGTGAAGGGGCCGGGCTTCGGGTTCTGGAGCTCGACGAGCCTGCCCATCACCGGGGCGCTGCTCATCGTTACGGCCGCGGTGATGTACCGGGAGCATCTCGCGGGCCGGTTCGGGACGGCCGAGGTGCCCCGGTATGCGGCGGCTTTCATCCTCGCGTTCATGATCGGCTCGAAGGTGCTCTCGCCGCAGTACATGATCTGGCTTCTGCCCCTCATCCCTT
Organism: Rubrobacter sp.; assembly: GCA_016781635.1. Taxonomy (GTDB): domain Bacteria; phylum Actinomycetota; class Rubrobacteria; order Rubrobacterales; family Rubrobacteraceae; genus Rubrobacter_F. The sequence goes on along the minus strand of JADDPY010000643.1, from coordinate 4,431 downwards.
TGTGCGCGGGCGGGCTCTGGATACTCGGTGTTTCGGGGCTATACCTCGGTGCCTGCTGGACTACCTCCAAGATCTTCCCGGAGTACTATGACCGGCTGCTCTCGATGGACGGCTACGCGGTGAACCTCCTCCTCGGGCGCAACCTCATTCTCGTGGTCCTCTGGATCCTCGTGCTCGTCCTCCCTTCGGAAGATGCACAAGCGCGCGAATCCGCGCGCCGGGAACCCGAAGGGGCAGCGGCATGACGCGGTTCTTGCCGGTGGTCGTGCTGCTCGTGTTGCTCCTCCCGGTCCTCGGTTTCGCGCCGGGGAGCCAGACGGACGCCAGGGAAGCCGAACGGACGGCGAGCCTCGTCCCCGAGCTGGCAGGATTCGCGGACCGGCCAACGGTCGAGCCCTCGGCCGAGTACGACCTGAACCGCGACGTATGGCGCGTCGCCCTCGTCGAGAGAGCCTCGGGTAGCACGGTCGGGCGCGTCGAGGTCGTGGACGACACGCGTGAGACACGAAACGTAGAGGTTTCGCCCGAGGCAGAGACGCTCGTCTACCCGGAACTATCCGAGGCCGATGCGATCAAGGTCGCTACGGCGCTCCCGGAGGTGCGCCGGGAGCTTCTGGAGCATCCCCCCTATACGACACACGCCGAGTACGCCGAGGGCGAGTGGACCGTCCACTTCGAGGTCGAGGAGAAGGGCTCCATCGGTGGCTTGCCGCTCGGGGACACGGGGCGGAAGGAGATCTCGAGGGTAGGAATAGACGACGCGACCTGGCAACCGACTTACGTGTGGACCGGGGATCAAGTCGGCTGGCATATGGCCCGCGGCGACTACGGCGCCTACGGCAAGCAGGCCAACTACTGGTACGTCTGGGGCACTTTGGCCCTGTTCTTCGCCGCCGCCTTCTGGCGCACGGACAAGCTCCTCTCCCTGCGTAACCTCGACGTCGTGGCGCTCCTGGGCTTTCTCGTCTCGCACAACTTTTTCCGCGAGGGGGACTCGTTCTGGGCCGTGGTCCTGTGGTATCCGCCGCTCCTCTACCTGTTCGGGCGGACGCTCCTCATGGGCTTGGGCTACGGCGAGAGGGTCGAGAAGACGAGCAACCTGCCGACGGCGGTCCTGTTCGTACTCGCGGCGCTCGCGAGCGGGTTCGTGCTCGCGCTCAACCTCGACTCGCGCGTCATAGACGTCGGGTACGCGGGCGTCGTCGGGGCGGATAGGATCCTGGACGGCACCCTTCCCTACGGGAACATGCCCAGCGACGTCGGGACCGGCGACACGTATGGGCCGTTGAACTACCTGATCTACGTTCCGTTTAACCTGATCTTCGGCTTCTCCGGCCAGTGGGACTTCCTGCCTGCCGCCCACGGGGCCACGGTCTTCGCCTTCGTGGTCGGCGCGGCAGCCCTCCTCATCGCCGGCTGGCGCTACGCAGGACCAAAGGGAGCCGCGGCCCTCTTCTTCGCCTGGGCCGTCTTCCCGTACACCCTCTATTCGACCAACAACAACACCAACGACGTCATCGTCGCGGCGATCATGGCGATAGGCCTCGCCACCGCCACCCTGCCCGTCGGGCGCGGCGCCGCGATAGCTGCCGGTTTCGCGACGAAGCTCTTCCCCCTCGTCCTCGCCCCCCTGTGGTTGCTCCACGACGGCGTCGGCAAACGCGGGCGCATCCTGGACTTCGTCCTTGGCGGGGTGGGCGTCGTCCTCCTGAGCTTCTGGGTGCTGGCGCTGGACGGCGACCCGATCGGGGCCGCAAAGCTCTTCTACGAGAAAACCCTCGCCTTCCAGGGCGAGCGTGAGACCCCGTGGACGATCTTCACGCAAATGCCGCAGCTCGCCCCCCTGCAAGGACCGCTGGAGTTCGGGGCGATAATTCTGGCCTTCGTCGTCGCCGTCTTCCCGAGGAAGAGGACCGTCAGGAGGCTCGCAGCCTTCTCGGCGGCCCTCATCATCGCCTTCCAACTCACCTTCAACTACTGGTTCTACCCGTACGTGATCTGGTTCGCCCCGTTCGTCTTTCTCGCCCTTCTGGTCGAGACGAACACCAAGACCGCGCTCGACGGGAGCAGCGAAGAGAAAACCCTGGCAAAAGAGAGCGACCAAGACGGGAGCCGGGGAGACCTGGCCGACGGCGCGGAAGAGCCCGGCCCGAAGTAGGCCCTACCGTCGGTGGACGCAGTGGCGGGCTACCCCTCTCGCGCCTCGCGGGTTCGGCGCCAGCGATCCAGCCGGTCCTTGATCTCCGCCTCCGTCCCCCTCTCCTTCGGCTCGTAGTAGACGCGCCCGCCCATCTCCTCGGGCAGATAGCGGTCGTTCATTCCCTCGGCCCCATCGTCGTGCAGGTAGCGGTAGCCCGCGCCGTAGCCCTCGTCCTTCATCAACCCGGTCGGGGCGTTTCTGAGGTGCATTGGGACCTCGGGCTGCGGTCCGCGGCGCACGTCCTCTAGGGCGCTTCCTACTGCCTTATAGGAGGCGTTAGACTTGGGGGCGGAGGCGAGGTAGGTCGTAGCCTGGGCGAGCGGGATGCGGCCCTCGGGCATCCCGACGAGCCGGACGGCCTCTGTCGCGGCCACCGCCAGCGGGAGGCCGTGGGGGTCGGCGTTGCCGATGTCTTCGGAGGCCAGGATTACGAGGCGCCGCGCGATAAACACCGGATCCTCCCCCGCCTCGATCATGCGCGCCAGGTAATGCAGCGCGGCATCGGGATCGCCGCCGCGCACGCTCTTGATAAACGCGCTAACGACATCGTAGTGTTCCTCCCGCCCGTAGCGCAGAGCCCTCTCCCCCACCGCCACCTCGACGTCCCCGACCTCGACCCTCCCCGGCGAGGACCCGGCGGCCACCTCCAGCGCGTTCAAGAGCCTCCGTCCGTCACCCCCCGAGAGCCGCATAAGGTACTCCGTCGCCTCGGCCGAGACCTCGACCCCGAGGGCTTCGCGCCCCCTGGCGAGGAGCCCAAGCATCCCCTCCTCCCGAAGAGGCCGTAGTCGGAGGACGCGAGAGCGGGAGAGGAGCGGGGCCGTCACCTCGAAGGACGGGTTTTCGGTGGTCGCCCCCACGAAGTCCACGAGACCTTCCTCCAGGGCGGGCAGAAGGGCGTCCTGCTGGGCCTTGTTGAAGCGATGGACCTCATCCACGAAGAGGAGCGTGCCGCGCCCCTCGTACTTGAGGCGCTCGCGGGCCGCGTCCATAGCGGCGCGAAGGTCCTTTACCCCGCTCGTCACCGCGCTCAAGGGGACGAAAGCCTCCTCCGTCACGTCGGCCAGGGCCCGGGCCAGCGTGGTCTTGCCGGTACCCGGCGGACCCCACAGGATTATCGCCCCTACCCTACCCCCCTCGACCGCCCTGCGCAGCGGCCTTCCGGATCCCGTCAGATGCTCTTGCCCCACCACCCCGTCCAAGTCCTTCGGGCGTAACCGTTCGGCGAGTGGCGCCCTGCGGGCGAGGGCGTCGGCGCCCTGAGAGTCAAAGAGATCCATGGCCGAAGTATATGGCCGAGGGCAGCGAAAGGTGGCACGCTCTATGCCAAGCCGCTATAAAAAGCTCTGTTACCCCCGTCCGATCTACTCGAGGAGGACCCCCTGACTACCGACGCTCGACAGGATGCGCCATTTATCCTGACGCTGAAGATGGACGACGAATCGCAGGAGCGGTTCGACCGTCTGCGGGAAGCTCACTTCCCGCCCGAGCGCAACTACCTCTCGGCCCACCTGACCCTCTTCCATCACCTACCCGCAGACCGGAAAGGCGAGGTCCTCGAGAAAATAGAAGAGGCTTGCAGGCACCAGGCTCCGATCACGCTGAAGGCAGTGGGTCTCCTCTTTATGGGCCGCGGCGTGGCCTACAGGCTAGAAGCCCCGGAGCTCGTCGCCTTGCGCAAGAAACTGGCAAGGGCATGGGAGCCGTTCCTAACGAACCAGGATCGCCAGGGTCTGAGGCCCCACGTCACCGTACAGAACAAGGTCTCGCCCGAGAAGGCGCGTGCTCTCCACGAAGGGCTCGAAGGGTCTTTCTCCCCCTTCGAGGTCCGTGGCGAGGGCCTGCTGCTCTGGCGTTACCTCGGTGGCCCATGGGAGCCGGTCGGGGCGTACCCGTTCGGTGGATAACCCAGGGCCAGGGGATTTCTAGGCGCCCCGCGACTCCTCTTCGTAGCGCTCGTCGTGCTCGCGGCGCTGGCGGTCCATGCGCCGGGCAGCTTCGAGGACGTCGTCGGGATAGAGGCTTCCTAGGGCGCCGGTCTCCAGAACCTGCTCGACGGAGTGCTCCGGGATCATCATCCACTCCGCCGCATGCGGCACCGGCAGGGGCTTATTGCGAACCTTATAAACCACCCACACTACCCAGCGCCCCCAACGCGACCCGGACAGGAACCTCAAAGACGACACCTCCCGAACGACTTCTTACGATACGAGCAGGAGTATCGCACCCAT
>JADDPY010000501.1 GCA_016781635.1 Rubrobacter sp. | reverse complement strand
CCACCGCGACCTCTTTCGGATGAGGTTCTCCATCAACGAGGCACTGAGCAGCCAGGACCTGCACGTAAAGGGACCTTACTTCCTCCGGCATAGCTTCCAGGGTTCTGACCTTGGCCGGCTCGTCTGCGGTTTCGGGTTTGGCCGCTGCTTGCGCCTTGCGGCCTACCTCTCGCAACATCCGCTCCCCCTTGTCCATTATCCCGTCCGTCACCACGGCTCCCTCATCCAATTCCAGCCTTGTCTCGTCTATCATTCGGTCCCACTTCTCTGTTAACCGACGCATAGCGCTCCTCCTCTTCCAATCAGTAGCACCCAAGCCTTACTCTACCGGAACCGCGAGTTTGAAGAAACGAGAGTTACATTATCGCGAGGCGACAATTTTGCAGCGCGAGCAGGGGGGGCACACGTGACTACCGCACATCGACAGCGGTACCAACTATGTAGTGAAGCACCGAACAGGCCTTTAGAATAGTCGTGCAAAATATCGTCATCACCGTCAGTATCGTCAAGTCCCTTGTGGCGGAAATTAAGGGAATCCCTCTTTGGTATAACGCTCCGAAATCTATCTGGTGTACGTGTGGGCCTTCTGGGACTCCTTCTTCACGTACCCCGGCCTCGAATGTCTTACAAGATCTGAGAGGTCCTCCGTTAGCTTGCGCTTGGTCAAGAGAACCTATTACTACAGCCTCGGCGAGCACTAGAAAAGCCTCTAGAGGCTTCATAAGGACCGTGAGTGACTCCGCTTTTCCTCGTTCTCGAGGTCTGAACGAAGTGGAGAACGTACGACTACGAAGGGGACATCGTTGCACGAGCCTTGAAGAACGACTATCTGGAGCCTTCTTACACGCTCGAGGAGGAGTTAGCTACTGAATCGCTACGTCATCGACCTAATACGAGGGGGTTATCGATGTACGCTGACTTTCTTAACGACGCGTGAAGGTGGTGCAGCGCTTCTCTGCGGAAACCAAGAACGATGCAGGACTAAACCAGAACCCTTCTCGAATGGATGCTGGGGAAGGAGTTTAGTGAGCGAGGAAGTGCAGCGAACTATTATCGTAAAGCATGAGCGGTGGGCGGCCTGGCTGGTCAGCTGTATCAGTAAACGCATGAGACGGTCCGGCCTTGACGCCGATATCCGCGTGGTCAAGAACGGAAAGGAGCACAAGCTCGGACCTGCAGTCAACCTGTCGCCACTTCGGATGATAATGATCATGGCAGCCGTAGGTGATGAGCTTGAGGTTTTCGCCGAGGGTCCCGATGCCGAGGAAGCTCTAGAGGTTTTCGAAACCATGGCCCACGAGTGCGCCTCGGCCGGGTTCAGAGGCAGCGGCAAGCTGCCGAGTGGCAAAGACTAGAGACAGGACGATCGTGTACCTGTGCGGAGTGGAATGCACGATTGCAACACACCTCGGTAGAGAGCGGGAGGAAGTAAACCATGGAGGTGGCGGGTTAGACTCCGATACCGTGATCCCCGGCGCACTGGTATTGACGATCGGTACTTGACGCTGCCGTTGCCACCTTGATAAACCCCGGCAGCGAAAAGTATGGCTGGCGCGAACCCGACCTTCCAAGGATAGACACACTGGAATCTTAAAGCATTCTGGGGAACAGCCAGTGACGGTATTTCGAGCCTGTTCTTGGGTGCGGCAACGCGGTTCTACGCACTTGCGATGTAAGCTGATGGTGCCGATAAACACATGATAGCAAAGGTCCCGGTGCGTAAAGTACGCGCGAACATGCGCTTAGAACAGCTGCGTGATTGATCGTCACCACCGTCGGGACCGTCACGATCCTTCCAGCCTCTAATCGTTATTTTGGCTCTCTTCATAGCAGCATTGATGCCTGAGATCTTCCTCGATGAGCTCCCTCACTCTTCCGACGGTCCCGACGACGGTGACGGTCTTTTGCAGGGGTATTCTTAATGTAATGCCTGTGTTCATACAGCGGTCGTTTGGAGGGGATGAGCGGGCAAACGGTAGCTGGAGACCGTGGTGGGCTGCGCTTCGTCGCCCTCGCGGTCTTCTTGTTCAACTGCACCGTGCTCGCGCTCGGCCCAGGTCCATGGTGAGCTCTAGCCGAGGGCTTGATCGACGGGCGCAGCTTCGGCCCTGCCGATCAGCTACGAGGTACCAGCCTGTCGAGAAAAGCCTTGCCAGAGCGTGTGATGGCAGCGTAAGGAGGCGCACGGGCGCCACCTGCACAATTTCGGGCCCCGAACTCCAGCAGCCGCTTCACGTTCTGGCCAGCAGCGATTAGGAGCGCCTCGACGTTCACCGTCTCCAGTCGCCCGAGCCCGAACTCCCTCATCCCTTGCCGTGTCTCTTTGTTCTCGGTCTCCTCGACGATGGATTCAGCTTAACTGTTCTGCTATCTTTGCCTTCCCGCAGAAGATTCGAGATCGTGTTTCTGCTCCTCCATATCATGGATGTTGGTTTGGTAGGTCTCCGTCACCAAGAGGACGGAGGCAAAGGAGACGATAGCTACTACAACCAAGTACACTGAAACAGCGGCCGATGTTCCGAATGTGGCGTAGAGAGAGGTGGCGATGATCGGTGCGAATGCGCCTCCGAGAACCGAGCCTATCTGGTAACCCACGGAAACCCCGGAATAGCGAACCCGGGTTCCGAACATCTCGGAGAACAAGGCTGGCGCCGGGCCGTAGGTCATGCTGAAGAAGATCTGGCCCATTATAAGGGCAACACCAATCAGGATCGCGGACCCGGTGTCTACTAGCCAGAAGAGCGGAAAGGCCCAGAGTGCCATCAGCGCGGCCCCGCTCAAGAACACTTTCCGTCTGCCAATCTTGTCGGAGAGTGCGGCGAAAGCCAAGATGGCGACGCCGGAGGCGACAGCGGAGAGCAAGACCCCGGTAAGGACTGTTCTCCGCGGCAGCTGCAGCACTTCTGTGCCGTAAGAGAGCATGTAGACGGCAAGAATGTAGTAGCTTGCTCCGTTGACGATGGTGGCTCCCGCGGCCAGCGCTATGGCTTTGGAGTGCGTGCGGAACAGATCCTCCACCGGCGACCGGGCCTCTGCGTGGGCCTGATGCACGTTTCTCATGGCCGGAGTGTCATCGATACGCGACTGCGCGTACAGCCCTACCCCGATGAGGAGAACGCTCAACAGAAACGGTATACGCCAGCCCCAAGCCGCGAACGCTTCTGTAGGCACCGCTACCGTGATGGCCAAGAACAGGAGGTTTGACAGAATGAGCGCTGCTGGGACACCCATCTGGGCAAAGCTTCCGAAAAAGCCTCGCTTGTTGCTCGGAGCGCTTTCGGTAACCAGAAGCACGGCTCCGCCCCATTGACCGCCGAGAGCGAGGCCTTGGATCAAGCGCAAAGCGACGAGCATTATTGGCGCTAACACCCCTACGGTTTCGTAGGTTGGCAGAAGACCTATGGCTGTCGTGGCTACGCCCATCGTCAACAGGGCGGCAACCAGCGCCGGCTTGCGCCCGAACTTATCCCCGAAGTGCCCGAAGAGCACAGCTCCCAACGGCCGAATCAAGAAGCCGACCGCGAAGGTGCTGAAAGCCAGCAGCGTGCCAGCGAGTGGTACGAAGGACGGGAAGAAAAGCTGGTTGAACACGAGAGCCGCGGCCGCCCCGTAGATGAAGAAGTCGTACCACTCGATGGTCGAACCCGCGAGGCTTATCAAGACAACCTTCGTCATGGATCTCTCTGGCGCCGTGGCTCTTGAGCTACCGTTGGTCATATGCCTCTCCCATCACCCCTCCATCCGAGGCTTCAGCCTCGCGCGGATTCTTGAATAGTCTTCCCGCAGAAGTACTCCCGGTCGAACCTGGTGTGTCCAACTCCTTTCCGGCCGCTACCAAAAGGCTCGAAGCTCGCGTGCTTGCCTACCTTTAACGACCCTCTCTTTGTCATTTAAGTAATGGCAGTTTGTCATTTAAGTAATGGCAGCACCTTCTCGCCGATCAGCTTCATCTGACCGTGGTGATCAGGAGAAGCCACTACTAGCTGGAAGATCTTTACACCGCGGTTCATGTACTCGCGCAACTGCCTCGCTACCTCCTCCGGGGGTCCGGCGACGGCCCAACGATCGACCACGTCCTCTCCGATCATCGTGTGCCAATTGTTGAGGTACTCCTTCACCGCCTCGCGCGCCTTTCGGGGATCGTCGTCGACGTTCACGAAGCAGTTGTAGGCTTTCGCGTACTTCTTACTCGGGTTTCTCTCTCGCGCGTAGGCCTCGATTTTGGACCACGACTCGTCGATTTCGCGCGGCGTGGCATGGACGGCGAGCCACCCGTCGCTCAAGTTGACCACGCGCTTGTAGGGGCCCAGGAGGAACTTGCCCGCATTCTCTTTACTCCAGAGGTGGTGAACAGGACCTCCGTACTCCTTCGGGACGTAGATGCCGGATGCCATGAGGACCGGTGGCGGTTCGGTAGGCCTCGCTTCTCCCAACGTTACTTCGTTGAAGTGGTAGAACTCGCCGCTGTAGGAGAACTTGTCTTCGGACCATAGACGACGCAGAATTTCTACGTTCTCTCTGAAGAGCTTGCCGCGCTTCTCGTAAAGGGCCTGAGGGTCAAGACCGGTATCGTGACGCAGGGCGGCCATGGCCTCGTACTCCCGTTTGACCAGGGCGGGTTTACCGCCCCCGGTCCCCACGCCCAACACCGCCCGACCTTCGGAGAGGGTAAACAGCGTTGCCCACTCGAGCGCGAGGGAGATCGGGTTTCTAAGATGAGGTTGGAGGATACCCGTACACAGTCTAAGTGTCTTCGTGCGGCTAGCAATCGCCGAGAGGATGGACACGCCGTCATAAGAAGCTACCGTCCGTCTCCCCAGCGGAGCATCGTGTACCCAAACCCCGTCGAACCCCATCGCTTCTGCCTCTTGGGAGGCTTGCAGCATCTCCCGAAGACCGTATGCAAAACCGGTTATTCCGGTTAGATTGTTGATCGATACACCGATCATTGGCTCATCAGTAAAGGCCATTACGACCCCTCTCTTACCGCTAGCTACCCAATGTTCTGGCGGCCCCGTCACTTTTGGATCCACCTGCGTCCACGGCATTGTCTGACTTGCTTGGCGCTGCGGCCTCGCGCACGTGCAGCTCAGAACGGCGGATTTTTCCGGTAAGCGTCTCGGGTAGCTCGGGCAGGAACTCCACCAATCGCGGGTACATGAACGGCGGGGCGTTCGCCTTGAAGAACTCCTGCAACTCCTGTACAAGCGCGTCCGACGGCTCGTGTCCCGAGCGCAACACCACGCAAGCTTTGACCACGCTTGATCGGCGCCCCTCTGGATCCGGGGCACCGATGCAAGCCACCTTGAGTACGGCCGGGTGACGAAGGAGCACGTTCTCGACATCGGCCGGCGCTATGTTGTAGCCGGCCGACACGATCATCTCGTCGCTACGAGCGACGTAATAGAGGTAACCATCCTCGTCCATCCGCACGATATCTTTGACTATGTTCCAGCCTTCGCGCACCGTCTTGTGCTGCTGTTCGGGCTTGCGCCAATACTTGGTCCCGGTCGGCCCTCGCACGGTCAGCAATCCCGGCTCTCCCCGAGGCACCTCCACGAACGTTTCCGGATCCCGCACCGCTACCTGATAGCCGGGGACCGCATGGCCGAACGATCCAGACCTGGGCGGTTCATCAGCCCGGTAGCTAACTATGTTGTGAAGCATCTCGGTAGTCCCCAGAAACTGGATTAGCGGCAACCCGAAGGCTCGTTCGGATTCGCCAGCTACACGTGCCGCCAGCGGTTCGCCCCCGCATAAGAGAAGGCGTAGGTCGCTCGCGAAACGCTCGATGCCTTCGGAGACCAGCTGCTCCAAAAGCATGCCATAATAAGTAGCTACCGCTGCGAAGACCGTTACCCCGTATCGCTCCATCGCCTTCAGCATTACCTCTGGCGTCTTCTGGTCCGCGAGCACGGCGGCAGCGCCGAACCGCAACGGGAACACCAAGAAGAACCCGAAACCCAAAGCGAAAGGGATGGGAGGCGGGCCTGCAAAAACATCATCGGGTGTCGCTTGTACGCAATAGCGAGCGTAGCTGTCAGCGATAGCCAACGTATCGGCATGAGTATGCCAGCAGCCCTTGGGCTCACCAGTGCTTCCGGACGTGTACAAGATGAGTGCGAGATCCTCACGGCCAGTGCCCGCTGCTGTAAGTGTCGAAGGGGCACTCGCTACCAACTCCTCGTAGCTTGAGTAACCCGGGCACGTGCTGCTCGGTACGGCCACCAACCGTTTAGCGAAGCGGAAACCGGGCCGCGCTTTCTCTACTTCGTCGAGTAAGCCAGCGTCAGCGACGACAACCTTTGCTTCGGTATCGTTTTCGCGGTAGATGAGGTCTTGAGCACGAGAAAGCGTGTACGTTGGCACCGGTACTGCCCCGATCTTCTGGAGCGCAAGTACGCAATACACCAACTCCGGACGGTCAGGCAAACGCAGCAGCACTCGGTCGCCGGGCTGTACGCCGAGATCTTTGAACGCATTGCCAACACGGTTCACCTGCTGCTGAAGTTCAGCATAAGTGATGAGTTCGTCGCGGAAGAAAAAAGCAACCCGCTCCCCGAAGCCTCGCTCTATCGCTCCATCGACGAGTTCCTCCGCCGCATTGAGTCTCGTTGGGTACTGTAGTTCGGGGAGATCGTATATTTGCTCCGGCAACGTTGACGACTCCGGTAGATATCCGCGTAGGATTTCTCGAACACTCATCAGGTTAGCTCCTACACCTATTCAGCACTTCGCGTTCCCCTTCCTCGATCACCCTACGCCGTGGGAGGAAGGGTTGCCTTCGGTCGAATGACCCAAGTTGTGGCCCGAGAACTACCCAATTTCACGGATGCGCGGCCTCATTGTCTTAACAGAAGATGAGTCAAACTACCCAAGCACATCCGGGCGGTAAGAGCACGGCCCGGTGCGACAAGAGGCCCGCAGGTTGTAACTACCGGATCGTAGGGGTGCGGACCGATCCCACCCGTACCGGTTCGCGCGTGCCCACGTTCGTCACTCCCCGCGTTGCGTCTCGTTCGCGAGGCCGTGCTTGAGGGCGAAGGCCGTAGCCTCCGCCCGCCGATGCACTCCGACCTTCCGGTACGCTTTCGACACGTGCCGTCCCACAGTCCGGGGGCTCAGGTGCAGGAGCACACCGATCTCCTTGTTGCTGAGTCCTCGGGCTAGCAGCCCAAGCACCTCCACCTCCCGCTCCGTCAGCCTCGCCGGGTAGGTATTGGTAGTACGACGCCGTGTAGAAAGTTCGGCCGCGAGCGCGTCCACCCGCGCTAACGCCGGCGCTGCGTGAAGAGAATCGCAGATGGCGCACGCCTCATCGAGCAAGCCTGGGACGGCTGCCACTTCGCCGATGGCAAGCCGCAGTTCCACTTGTGCTAGCAGTGTGAGTGCTCGCTCGTACGGTGTGGCGCACGCGTCCGTGAGTGCGAGGGCGTCCTCGAGGTGTGCCTCGGCTGCGTCGTACCGACGTGTGGCTGTATCTAGTTCAGCGAGCAACCGGAGCGCTGCCATCCTTGCCAGGGGCTGGCATGGCTTCGAGGCGTACTCCAAAGCCTGTTCCGCGTACTGCCTGGCACGCTGCGCGTTCCTCTGTGCCCACTCGTACTGTGCCCAGAGCCTTTTTCCCTCTGATATGCCGAGCACAGCTCCCGACCAATCTAGCCATCGTTCGTGGGCCTCCAGCCAGGCCCGAGCGGCAACCAAGTCGCCCTCGTCCAAGGAGAGCTCGACGGCGAGTCGCTGCTGCGGCAGCGTGTGGTAGATCTCGACGCTGCCCAGCTCCGTAGCGGGACCGTCGGGCCACGTCTCTCGCACCAGCCGCCAGGCGAGATCCGAGTTCCCCTGGGCCCGTGCGATTGGCCCAAGGACGCTGCCAACCACATGCCTGAGGATGGGGATGCCGTAGTCGCCCATCGCTGCTACGACTTGTTGCACGTCCTGCCACCTCCCCTCGAGTGCCATCAAATGCAGGAGTGGGTAACGGACATTGTCTATAGCGTCGACGAACGCTCGTACGGCACTTCCTCGTGCGGCCGTCCGCTCCAATGCGGTGGCCGAACGCTCCCGCTGTGCCGCATCGTCAGCCTGGTACGGCAGCACCACGTGCACCAGCTCGTCTCTCAGCGCGATAAACAGTAACCGATGCTGATCGAGGATCTGGTACGCCGCACGCGCCGCAGCGTAGGCTCGCCGGGCTTTTTCGACGCGCCCTTGCATGGCGTGCGCGAGCGCCAGACCCCACCATGCGCCGGCGGTACGCGCGGCCTCCTCGCGGCCGATTGCGGGCACCGCGGTCCGGGCAAGATATTCCTCGGCCCGTGCGCACGCCTCGGCGAGCCGGCCCGAGAGCGCCAACCAGGCGATGAGCGTACCGCGGTTGGCTACACTATCAATGGTCTCCTCGCGGCCTCGCCGCGATGGGCTCTCGGCAGGCGAGAGCGCCTCGACCGCGTCCACGCCCGCTTGGAGATGGGCGAGCCCCTCGCGGATCGCACCGGCGTAGCAGCGCACCAGCCCCCGGCCGAGCAGCACTCGGGCCGATAGCCCCAGATCGTTTTCCTCGTTCGCAAGCCGCACCGCCGCTTCGATGTAGGCGACGGCTTTCCAGGAGTCGTCGAGGCGGCGCAGAATCCCGAGTTTCAACAGTAACCAGGCGTGCTCTCCAGGATGGCCGCCATGCTCCTCCATTTGTGCGAGGGCGCCTTCGTAACGCTCCACGGCTGTCAACAACGCGCTGGCGCGCTCGGCGCGCTCCCCCGCCCTCACCAGCCACTCGGCTGTGCGCTCATCCCCCGCACGTTGGAAGTGGTGAGCCACTGTGTCAGGGTTCGGAGTCGGGAGCGCGGCGAGTGCCTCACCAATCTGCCGATGCAGGATGCGCCGCCGCAGAGGGAATATGCCCTCGTACAACGCCTCGCGGATCAGCGCATGCACGAATCGGAAGCCGATGCCATCCGGTGTCGGCTCAATGAGCCGCGCGTTCGTCGCTTCCTCTAGCACCCTGAGTAACATTTCCTCACCGCCGCCCACAACTGACTCCCACAACGAGAACGAAACTTCTTGTCCAATAACCGCCGTGGCCGCGAGAAGCTCCTGTGCCTCCTCCTTCAAGCGGAGGAGGCGAGCATCGATCACCTGGCGTAGGGGCAATGGCACCCCCACGTGCGCGAGATCTCCGAGGTTCCAGCGACCTTCCAACGGCTGCAGCACTGCTTGCTCCTCAAGTGCCCGAAGTAGCTGCGTCGCGAAGAAAGCGTTACCTCCCGTCATATCGTGCAGATAGGTCACGAGGCGTGCGACATCGGCTTCCCGAAGATAGTACGAAGCAGCGACGAGTGCCCGCAAATCTTCGGTGTGCAGGCGAGGTAGGTTAAGACGCTCTGCGCCGGCCTCGCGCTCCAGCATGGGCAGGAGTCGGTAGAGCGGATGCCGGCGCCGGAGCTCGTCTTCCCTAACTGTTGCCAACACGAGCAGAGCCCGCGCGGGGGTTTCACGGGCAAGGAATCTAAGGAGGTTGAGACTCGCGGGGTCCGCCCAATGCAGATCCTCGAGGAGGATTACCAAGGGGCGGCTCGCGGTCAGGCAGGCAAAGAAATCCCGTACCTCTTCAAGAAGCGCCAGTTGGCTGGCGACCGTGGCTAAGGCGCCGCGCTGAGCAAACGCGGCAGGAGGGGGAGGAAGACCTTTGTGTTGCTCATATTGGCCGAACAGCTCCACCCAAGGGCCATAAGGTGGGGAAAAAGACAGATCGTAGCAGCGGCCGACTAGCACGAAGGCACCTTGTGATGCTGCTTCACGACACAGTGCCTCGGCCAGTGCCGTCTTGCCAGCGCCGGCTTCGCCGCCGATGATCACTAATCTACCCCGGCCGTTTAGCGCATCAGCGAGATGGTTGCTCAACACTCGCCGCTCCTGCTTCCGCCCGACTAAGTGATGCGAAGAAGCACCCGGAAAAGGAACGAGGTTACTATACGGAATCACGGAACACCCCCGACGAAGGTATTGTGAGACCACCGCATGATAACAGCTGGCGTCTCGCACGAGAGTGTGCGAGACGTATGGTGGTTCGGTACAGTCCATCCAGCCGTTTAGAAGTTCACCCAAGCAGCTCGTTTGCCAAAATGGCAAAGGCGCGTAAGGACGCACCCGGGGAAGCTGCATGACGAGACAGGTGTTGTCGGACGTTTGTGGTCCGCTTCGTGCCGCTTCGGATTCATCAGCCCCCTGGCCGGTTCGTGCAACTGGAGTAGAGAGCCCCGTACTACCCGCGGCCTGTTGCCGCATGGCGTTAGACAGCCTTTCAGCCGCCTCCTCTACTTCCCGCCTGCCAAGTTCTGTAGTAGTCGTCTTTGAACACGTTAAGCATCTTGTTCGCGGCTGTTCTGGCAAAAGTGTAGTTGACTGTCGCTCCGATGACGCCTCCAGCCACCGGAATGAATTTAGCTGCTTGCTTAGAGGTGATCTGGGTTCCCAAGTTTTTGGCTACGAACATTATTAGCTGAAGTATGTAGTTGCTGTAGGCCCCTCTTTTCCCAGCTATGCCTGCCGCACGAGCGAGTTGCTGCTTCAACGTTGCTTGCGCCACTGCATCGAAGCCAAGGGCAAGAAGGTAAATCTCTTCCGCTCTTTCGCGTTGCAGTGGGTTTTCTAGATCGAAGCCGTTTAGGACGGCGAGCCGCTGGCAGAGCCGGTAGAGCTGGGCTGCCATGTGAGCAATGTCCGCAACACCCAGGGTTGTAGCTGTCACAACGCCCCCGGCTCCGGACGTAGCACCGCCAGCGGCGCTAAACCGTGCTGCTCGACGCGCATACTGGCGCATAAGGTCCTCGACACGCCAGTAGTTGTGTGCCTACTCCCTGAAGTCCTCAACCTTCGTTACGTCCAAGCCCGCTGCACGTGCATCCTTGAAGATCCCCTCCGGATCAACGTCGAGGACGACCGCTTTTAGCTTCTTGACCAGACTCTTATCGTCTTGTTCTGCCATGCAACATTACGCTCCATCTACAGTAACGCGGTTTAGGCTACTACCCAGCAGTTATATTGAATCCGCTTGATCGACCTCATTCCGATACTCCTCATTCTCGTCTTCCTGCGGCTATCTGCTCGATCAGCCGCAGAGTCGCCAGGGCGTCTCCCAAGGCGCTGTGGTCCCCCTTAGGCAGCTTCTGGGAGCGGTAGCCGCCCCGCCTCGAGGGCTCTCCCACGTAGGCCGCGTAGCGCCTTATGGCGCACTCCCATTGAGGAAGCGCTCCGGCGAGGGATCCACGCGCCCCGAGGCTCCTCACTTCTCCGTCCCAGACCCTCCTGTCGTAGGGAGCGTTGTAGACGACGACTCTTCTCCCCCACAAAGCCTCCAACAGATTGGGGTAGACCTCCCAGAAAGAAGGCGAGCCGGCGAGGCTGCGAGCGGTGTGGCCGTGCACTCGCGTGGCGCCGGGCTCTACGGGGCGGTCGGGCCTGAAGGTGCCCTCGAAGAGCGTTCTTGCACCCGCGTCCACGATCGCTATCTCCACGAACTGCACGGGGGGCGTTAGGCCGGTGGTCTCCGAATCGAGCACGCAGAACCCTCCCGAGTCCAGAAGGCTTCTGGCCCAGCTTACCGAGCCGGCGCGGTCTTCGTTAAGGTCTAGAGCACGAATCCTCATACCCCCGCATTGTACGCAGAAGCCATCGGGGAGGCCTTTAGAACAGCCGTGTAATTCATCGTCATCACCGTCGGAACCGTCAAGGCTATCTATGGAGAGGATCCCGGTACGGTTCTATTTATTTGATTTCTCGATTGCCCGACGGTCTTGACGATGGTGACGGTCTTTTGCAGGCGTATTCTTGATGACATGCGGAATTCGACTTTCTAGGCCTTCTCGCTCCTACCGCTACCCCTACTGTAAGGCAATATTTTACCGATTGCGTGATCGACGTCCTTCCAGCCTATATCCCCTCCAGGGACAAGGAGATTTGGCCGGGTGGAACGGGGTCCTCGAGCGACAAAATCCCCAGCACCCAATCGCCAAGGCGCTTGGCGTCGCAGCGACACTCCATGCGCCTCTCGGGTCTCCTGCGGGCTGCGGAGCGGAAGGGCACGTAGGAGATGCCTGAGACGCGGTCGTCCATTCGCCATGCCTCGTCTAGGAGGTTGTCTCCGTGGATGGGGCTGAAGCGGCCGAGCGGGTACCTGACCCGCGAGGGAGCGGCGGCGTACTCCACGAACAGCCCTCGGTGAGGCGGAGAGGACCTGGGCGCGCGCCCGTGAGAGCAGACCACGACGTAGCAGTCGACCGCGGCGCAGCGGGCGATCTGGATCGCCGAGGCGACGATGGACGCCCGATGGCGTTCGGCCAGGATCTCGATGAGGTCCACGGAGAGTCCCTCCGACGACATGGCCTCCCTCACGCGAGACCGCGGCATCATGAACTCGGCGGCGCCCTGGTGACAGCAGCGCTCGAGCGCAGCACGGTAGCCCGCGTCGTCGGAGCGCAGAAGCTCGGTGTAGAACTCGATGATCTCCCCGTCTTCCTCCAGCAGATAGTGGAACACCTCGTGGAAGATGGTGAACTCGACGCGGGGCGCCCAACGGAGGCCGCGGTTTACGACCACGTAGCCGTCGGCGAGCATCCCGTCCGTGCCGGGCCCCAACGGCCCGCGCCGGACCTGGAGCCCGACCTTGCTGCACGCGGTCTCGCCGTCGCAGGCCTCCGGGATGCCGAACCGCTCGCGGGCGTCGGCCACCATCTCCACCACCTTGCGGTCCACGTCCCCTTGCGTCAGCGGCCTGAGCACGGTGCTCCCCCTACCCCTTGGGTTCCATGAACGCCCTCAGCATCGAATAGATTGCGAGCCACTCCTCCTGGCTCCCAGGGCGCCGCCCCCTGAACTCGATGCGGGAGAGCGTATCCGCCCACTCCTCGGGTATGCGCTGCCCCTCGATGAGTTCGCGCAACTCCTTCGGGTAACGGGACTCGCCGGCGTCGCCGAAGAAATCGACCGGGGATAAGAGGTCGTTCAGCGACAGGTCGTAAGCTTTGCAGAGCCGCAGCAGTGTCTCGACCGATGGGATTGTGTCCGTCCTTTCCAGCTCGGACAAGTACGACACGGAAATCCTCTCGCCGGTCCGCTCCTGCACGAGCTCGCGCACCTCGCGCAGGGTCAAGCCGCGCTCCTTCCTAAGCTCCCCTAAACGATCCCTCAACCTCACGCTGCCCCCGGTCGCCAAACCCTTTGTTCTCCCGATAGTACAAATATTAACTGATTTACGTTGACAGCGTAATACACTGACAATAGAATTTGGCTTAAATTTACGCCAACAGTGAAAAAATGATCGCCGTATGTCGGCGGGGGAGGAGTGAAGATGCCGTACACGGTATGGGGGGCCTTCAAAGAGTTCAGGGTAGAAACCGTCGACCTCGACCCGGACGCGACGGTGACCGCGAGGTCCAGCCGCAACTACCTGTACGATCAGTTGAAGGCACTATCGCAAAGCGAGCCGGGGTTCCCGAAGCTGTCGAACGAGTTCCTGAACTTCGGGTCGTTCGCTAGGAGGACGAAGATACGGCCGCTGGACGACATAGATCTTATGCCTCTGCTGAACGGGCTGGGCACAAGTTCCGTCCAGAAGGCGACCGACCCATATACGTATTGGTTGAGGATCGACGACCCCGCGGCTCCTTTG
This sequence comes from Rubrobacter sp., assembly GCA_016781635.1. Classification (GTDB taxonomy): domain Bacteria; phylum Actinomycetota; class Rubrobacteria; order Rubrobacterales; family Rubrobacteraceae; genus Rubrobacter_F. The sequence continues at coordinate 979 of JADDPY010000501.1, read as the reverse complement.
GCCGCTTTCTACGACGAGTATGGCTACGTGAGCTCGACGAGGGTTTTGAACAAGATCAAGAGTTCGCTCTCCTCGGTGAGCAACTACAGGCGGGCGGAGGTAAAGAGGAACATGCAGGCGGTCACGCTCGAGCTTGTCTCCTACGACTGGGTGTTCGACGTAGTCCCCGCAGTCCCGATCGGTGACGGGCTGGGGGGGCGAGCGTACTTCTTGATACCCAACGGCAGGGGGGACTGGATCCGCACGGACCCGAGGATCGACCAGGAGAACGTCACCCGGCTGAACTCCCAGCACGGCGGCCTCTTCCTGCCCACGCTCCGACTCCTCAAGCATTGGAACAAGCGGACGATGAAGCCCGTGCTGCGGCCTTACTACTTCGAGACTATGGCAATAAAGGTCTTCGACTACGCCCCGAAGATCGACGACTTCCCCTCTGCCGTCAAGTACTTCTTCGATTACGCACCGACCTACCTCTGGGCCTCTTGCCCGGATCCCAAGCACCTCAACCCGGACCTCGACGCCGATGTCTCCTACGACACGAAGCAGAAAGTCGCTCAGGCGATGAACACTGCGAGCCTCTTGGCCTGGCGAGCGCTGGCCTTCGAGGCCGAGTCCGACGACGAGGAGGCCATCAAGGCGTGGGGGCGGGTGTTCGGCTGGGCGTTTCCCGGTTACGGTGGGTAGTTTGGGTCGGTTACGTCACGACCCCAGGGCGCTCTCCCGGGCCTTGTTCGACCGGGCAAAGCGTTTCTGGGGCTGGGCCCTCATCTGCCAATTGGGGTTGTTTGCGGGCGGGTTGTCGCTAATTTGGGTAAAGGACGAGTCTTGGAAGGGCCTCGTGCCCGTCGCCGCGCTGGTGCTGTCGGCGGCCTCCTGGGCTTTGCTTAAGAGGCGCGATGCGGCCAAGGACGCCGCCGAGGCGCTACTGCGGAAACTTGACCTTAAAGAAGGTGGGTTCAACCGGTCGGTGCAACACGGG
>JADDPY010000524.1 GCA_016781635.1 Rubrobacter sp. | reverse complement strand
GCAGGGACTTCGTGGGGCCAGAGGACGTCAAGGAGCTTGCCCCGGACGCCCTCCCGCACAGGATCTCGGTGCGTGGCGGCTCCTCCGGGGCGACCGCCGAGATCGTGGTGGCCGAGGCCCTGAAGTCCGTCCCCTCACCGGCGTAGCACGGTTCGCGAGATTGACCGCTCCGTGAAAAGGTTCCGCAAGCCGATCTTCGCCGCCGTTCTCGGCGTCGTGCTTTATCTCATCGCGACAAACGCCGGGGCCGGCTGGCTGTACGTGGTCTCGGCGACGATCGCCGCCGTTGTAGCGGTCTCGGCGCTCGTTCCCCCGTGGAACGTCCAAGCCATAGAGACCTCCCGAAGAGCCCCGGTCGTTGCCACCGCCGGCGAGCCCTTCGAGTGCTCCTTGAAACTGAAGAATACCGGCCGGCTCGCCCGGCACCTCCTGGAGGTGGAGGACGACTTCGCCGGCGACAGGGGGCGCGCGGTGATCGTACGCCTCGGACACGGCGAGACGGAGATGGTCCGGTACGGGATCGATAACCCGGCACGGGGCATCTACTCGGGCGGAGAGGTCACGATCGAATCGGGGGCGCCGTTCGGCATGTTTTTCGCGCGTCGCAAGGCAAGGGTCGCCTCGGACATCGTGGTGTACCCGAGGACGTGGTCGGTCGCCGGGCTGCCCCCGTCGGCCTCCCTGGACGCCGAGCGCAAGGACCAGAGCGAGGCCCCGACGCTCCGCAGGGGCCTCGGTGGCGAGTTCTGGGGCATCCGCGAATACCGTACGGGAGACCCCGCGCGGCTTATCTCGTGGAAGAAGAGCGCCCGAGGGCTTGCGGCGGGGAAGCTCGCGATCATCGAGCTTGCGGAAGAGACCCATCCCCCGCTCATCATCTCCATGAACCTCGACCCGAGGGCCCCAAAGGAGGCACGCGAAGCCGTGGTCTCGGCCGGGGCCTCGCTCCTCCTCTACGGCTTACGAGAAGGCCGGGAGGTCCGGGCGGAGGCGGGGGCCCAGCGTACGCCGTTCCCGGAGAACCCCGACCCGGACAAGGTCCTGACGTGGTGCGCGGGGCTCGATGCGAGCAGGCCTCCGGACCCCGAGGGGGCTAGCGTGGAAGTACGCCCGTCCATCAAGAAAACCGCGGGAGGCAAGCCACACCCCTCCGAGCCGCCCGACGTCTCCGAAGCACAGGCGGTCGTCCTGGTCTCCTGCCACGAGCTGGCGGGAGGTGCGCCAGGACCATGGATGGCGCCGGATGAGGAGGACGAGTTCGTGAGGCTTACCGAAGCGAAAGGACGCCGGGTGACGAGGCTGGGTGCAAACGTCGAGGAACCATGGAGCCTCTCGTGAAGCTGGGTCTGGCGCACCTCAGACTGCCGAGGGCGCCCAAGCGAAAGCCGGAGGACTCGGTAGAGCTTCGAGCATGGGTTCTGGCGGCGGTCCTCGTCGGAGAGGTCGCCGTGCTTACAAGCGGTTACTTCGGCGTCGCGACCGGGGTGCTCGTCCCGCTGCTTACGATCCTCGCCTTCGCCGTGAGCTACAACCGCCGAAGGGAGAAGAACTATGTCATAAAGGCGATGTTGGCCTTCTTTGCGCTGGCGCTCCTGGCGGTCTTTTTTAGGGAAGCCCTAAGCTCGCTCTACGACACGCGTGTGCCGCTCGCTAGGCTCTTCCTGTGGATACAAGTCATACACGCCTTCGACCTTCCTGCCAGAAAAGACGTTACGTACTCGCTCCTGAGCGGTCTGATCCTCATAGCAGTCGGCGCCGTGCTTTCGACGAGCCTGTGGTACGGGATCTTTATAGTGGCATTTCTCTTCTGTGCCTCAGGCGCCCTCACCCAGATGCATCTCTCGGAGGCCCGGGAGAGAGCCGGGATGCCGGCAGCCCCGAGCCGCGGTCTCTTGCGAGGGATCGTGCTGCCGGGCACACTGACGATCGTGGCGGTCGGGTTCCTGTGCTTCTCCTTGCTGCCGCAGAAGCAGGGGATGAACATCACGATGATGCCGACGAGCTTCTTCCAGCAGATACAGGCGGACTTCTCCGGAGGCGTGCAGAACTCGAGCTACGAGCCCCCCGCGGGCGGGGACCCATTCGCCGGGCCGCCGCAGGCCATAGCCCCCGACTCGTATCACGGCTTCAACCCTTACATGGATCTCCGTTCGAGGGGCAGGCTCTCGGACACCGTGGTCATGAAGGTCAAGAGCCAGGAGCCGACGCCGTACCGGGGGGTCGTCTTCGACGAGTACAACGGGAAGGGCTGGGAGATCTCCACGGGCGCCGACGAGGAGTCTTTGGAGACGCTCCGCTCCGAAGGCCCGCGCTACGATCTCTTCGGCGCCCGAAACACGGAGCCCAGGCAGGGCGCCTCGCGACAGGTCGCCCAGGTCTTCTATGTAGAGAAGGACTCCTCCAACGTCATCTTCGGCACCTTCCGACCCGAGACGCTGTACTTCCCGGCCAGCGGGATCAAGATAGACCCGTACAACTCCCTGCGTGCCCCCTACGAGATCCCCGAAGGCTCGACGTACTCCGTGATCTCGCAGGTCCCGAATGCCTCCTCCGATCAACTTCGCACGGCCGGCACGAACTACCCGGAGCAAGTCACCGACAAGTACCTCGGGCTCCCCGCGAGCGGCCAGGAGCGCACCCGAGATCTCGCCCGGGAGCTCACAAAGAACGCGGACACCCCCTACGACGCGGTACTCGCCCTCAACGAGCACCTCAAGAACAACTACCCTTACGACCTCTCGATACCGCCGCAGCGCGAGAACATGGACGCCGTCGAGTACTTCCTCTTCGAGGAGGGGCGCGGCTACTGCGAACAGTTCAGCTCGTCGCTAGCAGTCATGGCTCGTTCCCTAGGCATTCCAACCCGCATAGCTACCGGCTACGTCTCGGGGGAGTACAACCCGTTCACGGGCCTCTACGAGGTGAAGGCCTCCGACGCCCACGCGTGGGTCGAGGTGTACTTCCCCGGCCACGGCTGGTCGACCTTCGACCCGACCCCCGGCTTCGACTCGACGCCGTGGGAGTACCACGAGCAGGGTAACCTCCAGGGTAGCAAGGCACTCTCCTTCGTCGCCTCCAAGGCCGGCGAGGCCCTGGGACCCGTCCTCAGGCCCGCCGGCTCACTTATCCGGGGCGTCGCCAACCTCGACCCGGCCAGCATCATCGTCGCCGGCCTCCTGCTCGGCGCATCAGCCGTCGTCGCGGTCTACGGCCGCCGCTACATCTCGAAGAAGCGTCGCAAGCCGGACCCAAAACGCTCCATCAAGGTCTCCGACGCCCGTCTGTACAGCCGCTACAAAACGATCTCGACAGCCTTCGGCGAAGCTGGCGTAACCCGCGAGGGACACGAGACACCCGAGGAATACGCTCGTAGAGCGGCGGAAGTCTCGGGCAATGCGGAGGTGGCGCGTCTAGGGGAGATCTACCTGTACGCCCGCTTCCGAAACGCCGTCCCTGCGGATCTGGTCGAGGAGTTCGACCGCCTGGAGCCCAGGGTGCTCGAAGCCGCCGAGAAGCTCAAAGAGGCGACCAAGGTTTGATGCCAGATACGAACCGTACCGTGTCGCAGCCTCTTGTCCGATCCAACATGGCATGCACCCCGCCGGATTGAATGTGGCTTGAAGACCTGGCTCGGGCCGTAGCGGACGTGGATATTCCATAACGTTGAGCGGAAATAGTAGCTGAGATGCCTGGGCCGGTAGTAACACAT
>JADDPY010000364.1 GCA_016781635.1 Rubrobacter sp. | reverse complement strand
GCCGCTGGTCATCTCGCTCCCTTCGGTCCATCGTGGGCATCCGCCTACTCTAGCAGTCAGAAGGCCCCCGCGGGGCTCAGAGACCCGAGGAGCCGTTCGCGACGGAGACCTCGAGCCCGCTCGCGTCGGCCTCGGGGAAGTCGAGTGCCAAGTCCCCCTCCGTCGCCTCTGCCATGTAGGCCGACCAGATGTCCATGGGGAGGGTCTCCCCGTTGGGCTCCTCGAGACCGTGGACCCCGACCAGGGACCTGCGGCCCTCGGGATAGCCGACCCACACGGAGGTGCACAGGTTGGGCGTGTAGCCGACGTACCAGGCGTCCACGAAGTCGTCCGTCGTCCCGGTCTTGCCGGCGGAGGGTCGCCCTATCTCCTCGTCGAGGTCGTGGAACATGCTAGCCGTGCCGCCCTCCACGACGCTACGCAAGACGCCGTTGGCTACGGCGGCCTGATCCCCGGTCAGCACGCGGCGTCCGCCGATGCGGTGGTCGTAGACCGTCTCGCTCTGGCCGTAACCCACCCGCTCGACGCTCTCGACGGAGTAAGGCTCGCGGTGGATGCCTCCGCCGGCGAAGGTCGAGTAGGCCGAGGCCATGTCCAGGGGGCTGACGCCGGTGCCGAGGCCGCCTATGGCCGTGGAGGGGAAGGGCTCCACGGGCGTCGTGATGCCCAACGCCTCCGCGGTCTCCACCACGTCCTTGAGGCCAACGTCGGCAGCCAGTTGCACGAAGACCGTGTTATCCGACTCGGCCATCGCCTCGGCCACCGAGATCTCCCCGCGCTCTACGGAGTCGTAGTTCGCGACGACGTAGCTTCGCCGCTGGAAGTCGAAGGTCAACTCCTCCGAGACGTAGGTGCTCTGCGGGGAGACGTTCTCCCTCAAGGCCGCCGCGAGCACTATCGGCTTGAAGGAACTACCCGGCTGGCGCCGCGCGTCGAGCGAAAGGTTGAAGCTCCCCTCCTGTCCGGCGAGGGCGCGGATGGCCCCGCTCTGGGGCTCGACGGTGACGACGGCGGCGGAGGGATCGTCGGGGGCGAACAGCACGTCATCCGAGGTCTCGACGGCCGCGCGCTGAAGCCCGGTGTCGAGGGTGGTGTGGATCCTCAAGCCGCCGAGTGCTAGGGCCTCCGCCCCGAGACGCTCCTCGACCTCGCGGCGCACCTTCTCGAGGAAGGGTCCGTACGCGGGGTCCGGCGGCTCCGGCTCGGCGGCGAACTTCAGGGGGGCGGCTTTGGCCTCCAGGTAGTCGGCGGCGGAGATCATGCCCTGCTCCTTCATCAGCCCCAACACCCTGTTCCGACGCTCCGTGGCCGGTCCGAGGACGACCTCGCCCTCCCAGGTCGAGTACGTAGACGGGGCGTGCAAGAAACCGGCGAGGGTGGCGGCCTCAGAGAGGGTGAGTTCCTTGGCGCTCTTGCCGAAGTAGCTCTGGGCGGCGACCTCGGCCCCGTAGGCCCCCTTCCCGAAGTACACGGTGTTCAGGTAGGCGGTGAGGACCTCCTCCTTCGTGTGGTTTCGCTCGTAGGCGAAGGCGAGCGAGGACTGGAAGAAGCGTCTGCCGAAGGAGATCTCGAGCCGCTCGTCCTCGGGGACGTAGAGGTTCTTCATCAGCTGCTCGCTTATGGTCGAGCCGCCCTCCTTTACCTCCCAGGCCCTAAGGTCGGTCCAGGCCGCCCGCCCCAGCCCCTTGAAGTCCACCCCGAAGTGCTCGTAGAAGCGGCGGTCCTCGATGGCGACGACCGCGGCGGGGAGATGCTCGCCGAGGCCATCGGGTCCGACCGTCTCGCGGCTCTCGACTGCCGGTATCTCCCCGATCTTCTCCCCTTGGTTGTCGTAGATGTAGGAGTCCTGGACGAGCTCGGGATAGGTCCGGTCCAGGTCGGGCTCGTACTCGTTTGCCACGAACACGTAAAGGCCCGTCACCAGGACCACGGCCAAGAGGCCGAGCACGAGCGCAAGGTTGAAGAGGGCCCGCAGCCCCCGGAGGAAGCCCCCCAGCGGGCGTGCCCTTGCTTTCTTGCTGGTTTCGAAAAGGTTGTTCACTACCCTCCAGGCGTAGTCTACCCCAACCGGCCGCGGCCCACGAGCGCAGCTGGTAGGATGCCTGGCATGCCCGAGTTGAGCTGCACTGTCAGGCGCACCGGCGATTACGAGAGCCGCACGGAAGAGTACGAGGTCTCCTACGCGGTCGGGGAGGCTACGCGCGGGCTCAGGATCAAGTACCAGGCCGCCAGGGCTTTCGAGATCAACGCCGTCCTCGACGCGGCCGTGGAGGTGGCGAGAAGCGCCATCGCCGCGGCGGGCCACGACCCTAAAGGACCTACCGACGAAGCCCTGGCGAAGTTCTCCTGGCGCACTATCCAGTCCGCCAAGTACGAAGAAGGCGAGCCCAAAACTTCGACGCTGGGCCTCTGACCGAAAGCCGTTACCGCGTCTTACCTCGGAACGAGCTTCGCTATCGGTACCCGCGCCGTAGCAGGATAGATGGGGCAGGTCATGGGGATGCTCAACGGGTTCCAAGAACTCTGGGGCTCGGTGTCTTACCCGGAAGCAGCCGTGTCGCCTATCGCCGTCTGCAGGGAGATCCACCCTAGTTCAGAAGGCTAGCCTAAACAGCCCTCGCACTCCCGACCCGGGCGTCGCGCCTCCCAACCTCCTCGCGATGACGATCACCACGATCAAGACGAGGGTGACGATGCCGACCGAGATCACGGTTCCAATCGCCACCATTTGACCAGGATCGTGATCGCTGTTAATTTGCACGTTTTGTACGAAACTGGCAAAATACCTTAGCCGTCGCTGCTAGCGCTGGTGATCATAGTACCCATAGTGATGATCCATCATGATCGCGATCATCATCCGATGACGAAGGACGGTGGCGATGACCAAGCACATCACAGCTAGTGAGGCGAGGGCCGATTTCAGGGCCACCCTGAACCGCGTGGCTTACCAGCACGAGCGTCTGGTCATCACGCGCCACAACGACGAGGAGGTCGCGGTAATCCCGGTAGAAGACCTGCGCCTGTTGGAGAGGCTGGAGCGCCGAGCCGAGGACGCAATAGACGGCGAGACGGCTCGCCGCATCCTCGACGATCCTGCCGAGGGGCGCGAGTCCTGGGAAGACCTCAAGGAGGATCTCGGGCTCTAAAGGTTGAAGTACCGGGTAGAGTTCACCACCTCCGCTGCGAAGGAATTGAGGAAACTCCGCAAAAGCATCCAGCCCAAGATAATGGAGGCCATCAGCGCCAGGATAGACGAGTTGGCCGCCGAACCCAAGCCTCCCGGAGCAGAGAAGGTAGAAGGCTACGATTACTGGCGCGTGCGCTCGGGTGACTACAGAATCGTCTATTCCGTCGAGGACGAGGTTCTTACCGTGGTGATCATACGGATCGGGCACCGTCGGGAGGTGTACCAGCGGCTCTAGGCTTCGTCACCACCCACGCAGCCACGCGCCTACCAGGAAGTGCTCGTTGCAGCCCGAGTAGGTGAAGGACTTCGGCCTCGCAATCTCTACTACAAACAACTCATTGCGTGACCCGCTGTGGTAGGGACTCTAGCCAGCACGCTTGCGCCCGCTACGGGCTTCCCGCAGCCTCGATCAAACCCGTCAGGGTCGTCCTGCCCTCGTAGAGGGCCGTGCCGACGACGACCCCTATGACGCCGGGCATCCGGGAGAGCGCGGCC
>JADDPY010000091.1 GCA_016781635.1 Rubrobacter sp. | reverse complement strand
CAATAACCGTGTCGCGTTGTTCATACTTTCTCTGGAGATGGCTCATGCGTTCTCTGTTGGCACTCAATTTTCCACTGCTGCTCGCTGTTATTCTCGGTCTTAACACCCTTACCTGGGGCGTGTACCGCTGGGATAAAGCGCACGCCCGAAACGGTGGCCGGCGCGTTCCCGAACGGACATTGCTCACACTGGCGGCGTGCGGGGGTATTGTGGGTGCCTTTGCTGCCATCTATGGGCATCGGCAGCGCCACAAAGCACAGAAAGTATCGTTTCTGATCCACTTTACGCAATCGCACTCGCGTATCTCGGCATTACCGTCTTTGTGCTGTGGCCCCGCTTCCACTAACGGAACAATGTGGGCACGAGCGGTGCCGATATCGTCGTTCTGGCCCGTATTACAAACGACGCCTATTGCGCCATGTGTTTCGGTTTACGTCGCATCCTTTGGACCATCCCGCGTCCTAGCCCAACACGCTTACAGGTACGAGCGTCGTGAACAACGTTCCTGTTTGCGTTCAAACCGCATCCTCTATATCGGTATGTAAACACTCCAATATTGACGGTTAAACGCCAACAGGCTGGCCATTTCTTGGATGCCCAGCCTGTTGGTAGGAAACACAAAGGTTAGGCTGCAGCGCGCATCCGTGGGCCGTATTGACGACCAGCGGTACGCTCGCCTGCAATTTCTTCTTCCGTGATGATCCCGATCTCCTGCTGCGCGATGTGCGGCACCCACACAGGCGCAGCAGTACGCGTTATCTGATCGCCGCGCCACAAGGCCGGCTGACAGCGCTGGACGAGCAAGGCCTGCTCATTGTCGGCCACCACCAACGCTTCATCGCTGTCACCGGGTTGATCGGTGTAATACACCGCTGGCCGTCCGTGCGGCTGAATAATGGGCGAGTTGACGCGTACCCGGTAGCGGAGGGTAAGTGGTTTTCCTAAAGCGACTTGTCCACGCCGCACCGCTGCGGTCCAGGTCGTCTCCTCGACCCATTGACGCATGGCGACACACCGACCTCGGTACCAGAGCAGACCACACCTTTTTCCACTGCCGTTTCCGCCAGGCTTGTGTTGTCGGACGTTCGACGCCATCAACCAGCAGATAGTCCGGCGTCACCACCGCCAGCCATACCCGCACTGCCGGTATCCGACACATCTGCCAGCCAGGACGGTGGATCTGAATGTTACGTTTGCTGAGCGTAATCGCTCCCTGCCGGCTGCTCCGGGCGCGGCCCTGATCGTCGATCACGGCGTAGCGTGGCTGCGACGTTAATCCTGCCCAGGCAAAACCGCTCGCTTGATATACATGACCGAGTAATGGCTTTCCCGTACGGGAGTCTGTAGCGGCAGGGCATTGTCAACTTTACGGAAGGCGACAAGAGCCCCACCCAGGTGTGCGATACTTGCGGCATGACGACAACTACCACCACCCCGTCCTACAAAGGCTTTCGGTTCCCCCAGGAAATCATTAGCTACGCGATGTGGCTCTACTATCGCTTCTCGCTTAGCTTTCGTGATGTGGAAGAACTACTCGCTGAGCGCGGAGTCATTGTAAGCTATGAAACCATCCGCCAGTGGACTCTCAAGTTTGGGCAGACATACGCCAATGATCTGCGGCGGCGACGGCCCAAGACCGGCGACAAGTGGTTTTTGGATGAGGTCTTCCTGAAGATTAACGGCAAGACCCAGTATTTATGGCGCGCCGTGGATCAAGACGGCACCGTGCTGGATATCCTGGTGCAAAGCCGCCGCAACAAGGTGGCGGCCAAGAAATTCTTCCGCAAGCTCTTGAAAGGTTGTCAGTACGTCCCACGGGTGCTGATCACCGACAAACTCGGCGGCGTTGTCAAGTTCGTGCAGTGCGTGTGCCGAGTTATGAGATACTTGGGGCATGACAACAGAAACCACTGCTCCATCCTACAAAGGGTTTCGGTTTCCGCAGGAAATCATCGTACATGCGGTGTGGCTCTATCATCGCTTCAACCTCAGTTTTCGTGATGTCGAAGAGTTGCTGGCTGCGCGCGGTGTAGACGTCACCTACGAAACCGTGCGGCAGTGGTGTAAGCGGTTCGGCCAGCAGTTTGCTAACGCGTTACGTCGCCGACGTGCACAGCCCGGAGACAAGTGGCATTGCGACGAAGTTTTCCTGAAGATCGACGGCAAGCGGCATTATTTGTGGCGCGCTGTCGATCAGCACGGCAATGTGTTAGATATTCTGGTGCAGAGCCGGCGGAACAAAGCCGCAGTCAAGAAGTTCTTTCGTAAGGTTCTGAAAGGGTGTCAGTACGTACCGCGTGTGCTCATCACCGACAAACTCGCGAGCTATGGAGCGGCCAAGCGCGAGGTGCTGCCGAGCGTGGAACATCGTCAGAGTCGCTATCTCAACAACCGCGCCGAGAATTCGCATCAGCCAACCCGGAAACGCGAGCGAGTCATGCAACACTTCAAATCTGCCGGGCAGGCCCAACGGTTTTTATCTGCCTTCACTCTGGGGGTGCCCGCCGATACGAGACCACTTCTGTCCCCGGCGCCATCGGTTAAAGGCGTCCGAGTACCGTGCCCAACGCGAGCAAAGATTCCAGGTTTGGAATGAGGTAACTGGGGTCTAGGTGGCAGCGTGAGTGCTCCAGTAGGGAAGCTCTGCTTGGCTTTCGCCACCTGAAGTCACCTCTACTGCTCGCCCTCTCACTTCAAGTTGACAAAGCCGTGCGCGTGGCTGGTGCACGTTGGGCCATCGAGGAAGGATTCGCCCAAGCGAAAGGAGAGGTGGGGCTGGATCAGTACGAAGTGCGGCACTGGACCGCCTGGCATCGCCACATCACCCTCTGCCTGTTGGCCCATGCCTATTTGGCCGTTGTGACTGCCCACGTGCAGGACGCCCTGCTGCTCGATCAGAAAAAAAAGACGACCACGTGCTGGCACCCTTGCGCTCCCTGACGGTCGCTGAGGTGCGCCGGCTGGTGCAGGTACGGGGAGTGTCCGATGCGGAGCGGGCCTTCCGGCTCGGGTGGGCCCGCTCGCGGCGGGCCCACCAGGCTCGGGGAGCTGGTGGTCGTTGCGGCACGGGTGAGCGAATTGACCGACGCGGAGTGGACAACGCTCCAGCCGTTAATGCCGCCCCAGAAGCCAACGGTCGGGCGACCACGCCACGATCACCGCACGATTGTGAGCGGAATTCTGTGGGTGCTGCGGAGCGCTTCGCCGTGGCGGGAAATGCCGAGGCAGTACGGCAAGTGGGACACGGCGTACGCGCGTTACCGGCTCTGGCGGGCGGAGGGTCGCTGGCAGCACATCATTGATGCGTTGGGGCCACATGCACCACCAACGCCTCCACCGCCGAGAACTGCAAGTGCAGGCGCTGAAGTGTCACTGTAGGGGCGGTTATGGGAACCACTGAGCGGCGTGGAAACATGGCATACCGTTTGCTGCTCCATCTGGTGGTAGGCGTGGAACACTCAGGATGATGGAGGACACGTTATGAGTCAAGGACAAGACCAGAGTTCGGGTCGCGAAACCACCGTAGTCGATAACGAGGTTTACAACCTCGTGACGGTGCTGGCCAACAAGCTCCAAGGGCTGGCCGCGTATGACAAGTACCAAGCCGATGGCTCGGCCAATGCGCAGGTGTGGCAGCAGCTGCGCCAGCAAGATGAGCAGGCAGTCCG
>JADDPY010000269.1 GCA_016781635.1 Rubrobacter sp. | reverse complement strand
AACCTTATGTTACGTCTCACATACTCCTATTTGATTTATATGTATGGGGCGTTTACCTTCAGATCGCGTACCCATATAGTCGCGGCGGAGGTGCCGCGGAAGGAGAGAGACGATGCCATTCGGCAAGCACCCGTCCACCGCCCCAAGAAGCACGGCGAGCGTCGACATCAAGACCCACGCGAGCAGCCCTCTTGAAGCGTGCTTATCTAACACGTGTTTCTCATCCGGGTCCAAGAGACCCGGTAAATGCTCCCCACCGCCCCGTACCAAAAGTGCTCGGCCCGAACGGCAAGATAACAACATTCCCTCGAATTTTCCCGACAATCAAATATAAGGTCGATGCGCGTAAAGGTGTCTGGAAGCTTAGAAGAGTTCGGCGAACGCCTCCGGCAGGTACGAGAAAAGGTCGGTAGCGACCATGCTTTCGGCGGGACGTCCGGTAGTTTCCAGCCACAGCTCCGCCGCCCGACCATGCGCCCAGGCCCCCGCTCGGGCAGCATCATAGGGACCCATACCGCGAGAGAGCAAAGCTCCTATCACCCCGGAGAGCACGTCCCCCGTCCCCGCCGTGGCGAGAGCGTGCGTCCCGGTCGAGTTGACCGAGACCCTCTCCCCCTCGGCGATTAGCGTGTCGTTGCCCTTGAGAAGCACGCATGAGGCACCCTCCTCCGCCGTCCTCCGCGCCGCGTGGAGCCTGCGGGCGGAGACTTCTTTCGCCCCTGTCCCCAGGAGCCGACCGAGCTCCCCGGCGTGCGGCGTGATGACGGTCGGGCCGCCCCGACGGAGTCTCAGGAGCGCCTCCGGACCCGGAAGGTTCGTGATAGCGTCCGCGTCGAGCAGGACGGGAAGGTCCGTCCCGCCGAGCACCCCCTCGACGAGCCTGCGTCCCCCCTCCCCCACCCCGGCTGCGGGCCCAAGCACGATCGCCGAAGCCTTTTCGGACATCTGGAGGATGTGCTCCACCGCATCACCGCTCATGAGCCCGTTCTCGTCCTCGGGGGCGCCGGAGACGAGCGCCTCGGTGAGCGCGGCATCCACGTGGTGGGCGGCGCTCGCGGAGGTCACTACAAAGATAATGCCGCAGCCAGCCCTCTGGGCGCCCCTCCCGACCATGACGGTGGCGCCCGTCGCGGACGCGGAGCCGGCCACGATCAGCAGGGAACCCGCCGAATATTTGTGAGCCGCGCCCATACGGCGCGGGACGAGACCGCTCAGGGAGGATGCGTCCGTCCACGTCATCGTGGGCTCGACCTCAGCTTCAGGGGGAATTCCTATGTCTACTACCTCGACCCGGCCCGCGTGGTCCCGTCCCGGCGAGACCACGCACCCGACCTTCGCGGCATGGGCGCAGACCGTGAGGCTGGCCCGTACGGCAGGCCCTGCAACCTCACCCGTCGAGCCGTTCACACCGGATGGCACATCCACCGCGACGACCGGTAGCCCCGAGCCGTTGATCCCCTCTATAAGCTCCTTGAGATCCCCCCGGACCTCGCCTTCGAAGCCCGTCCCGAGCAGCGCGTCGACGACGAGCTCGGCATGGGCAAGCTCTTCGTCGAACGCCTCGCGCCCCACGAGGCGCACGTCGAGGTTCTTCAAGATACCGAGGTTTACGGCTGCGTCGCCCTCGTACTCGTCCTTTACGGTAACGACCGTCACGTCGGCGCCGTCCCGGTAGAGTTCGCGGGCGATCACGAACCCGTCGCCGCCGTTATTCCCGCCACCGGCGGCTACGAGCACCCGGCGCCCGGTGACGCTACCGAAGTGTTCGAGGATGGCGCGGTACATCTCGACGGAGGCGCGTTCCATGAGGACGCCGCCGGGGATGCCCAGGGATTGTGCGCCCCTGTCCGCCCTCGTCATTTCCTCGGCGGAGAGGAGCTTCAGGGTGCGATCTCCGCCTTGCGGATCATGCAGACGGCAACGGCCGAGAGCTCCGAATGAGTGATGGAGATGTGAAGCTCGTCCTCGTGGACGCCGACGGCGTCGGCGAAGCGCTCTATCTTGCCGAAGATGCGCACGGTCGGGGCCAGGTGGGGGCGACGCATCACCTCGACGCCGTTCCACTGCAGCAGGCCGCATCCCAGAGCCTTGGTAACCGCCTCTTTCGCGGCCCAGCGGGCGGCGTAGTGGCGCTCGAAAAAGCGGAACTTCTCGCAGTAGGCGATCTCGCGCTCCGTGAAGAGCCGCTGGCGGATGCGGGGGGTCCTTTCCAGGGCAAACTTCATCCGCTCGCAATCCACGACGTCGACCCCGACCCCTGGCACTACGAAATCTTTCAGCCTTTCTTCCATGCGGCACATGGTACTGGAGAGTTTCTGGGGGCGAAAGGGCATATAGTAGTCTCATGGATACAGTCATCATCGGAAACCCGAACTCCGGGCGTGCAGGTAACAGGAAGCGCCTCAAGCGCTACGCGGGGATTATCGGGTCCAAGGGCGCCAACGTCGAGGTCTGGAACACCGAGCGTCCGGACCATGCCACCGAGCTCGCGACACGCGCCGGGGACAGGCTCGTGATCGCCGCCGGCGGAGACGGCACGGTCAATGAGGTAGTCAACGGCCTCTCGAAGGAGGCAACCCTGGGGGTTATCCCCCTGGGCACGGCAAACGTCTTCGCGCGCGAGCTCGGCCTTCCCATGAAGCCCGAAGAGGTGTGCGAGAGGATCCGAGGCGGCGAGGTCTCGCGCATAGACGTCGGTGTCGCCACAGACCACGAGGGCACGGAGCGCCGGTTCACCTGCATGGCGGGGATAGGCTTCGATGCCCATGTAGTCAACGAGGTTACCCCGCGCCTCAAACGCTACCTCAAAGTACTCGCCTTCCCCCTGGCGGCCCTGAAAGTCTACCTGCAAGGCGACCTCCCGAACCTCCATGTCGTCCGCGGCGACACGACGTACGTCACCCAATTCGCCATCATCGCCAACGGCCACTACTACGGCGGCGACTTCCGGGTCACGGACTCGTCCACGCTCACGACGGGGAGCCTCGAGGTCATCCTCGTGGACCGCGTCGGACGTCTGCTCCGCGCCGACATCCTCACGCGCATCCTCGCCAAAAAGCCGCTAGACCGCTCCATGCGCTCCTTCGCCGCCAAGGAGTTCTGGGCCAAGTCCCCCGGCGCACAGGCACCGGTGCAGATTGACGGCGAGATCTGGGGCCGCCTCCCGATGTCCTTCCGCATAGAACCCGCCGCCTTGAAAGTAATACGCTAGAAGCACCCCGCTACGCACCGCTCCAGCACATAGATGCACAGTATTGCTGGGGCGGCATAGAGCAGGCACGAGGAGGACCCAGAACGAGCGCCGTCCTCCACAAAGATCTGCACTTCAAGCCCGCGCTCGGCCTTCCGAACAGAGCAAACGCCAGCGCACCGAGCGGCGGTACAACCCCGAGAAGGTAGGCCCCCGGCGAGCTTTCCCCTTCGACGAACCCTGTGTTCGAGGATCACAAAACCGGCAGGAGCAAGACGGGGACGACCAGCTCCACGACGAACAGCAGAACCTCGGCACGGCGCGGCAGACCTTCGGTCCGGCTCGCCCCTTGAGAGAGAACGAGATACTATCTAGCGCCGCCGAGACGCCGAGCGCGGGTAAGGCCGTCGCGATAAACAGAAGCACCACGAGCATCTCGTATCTCCCACCGCATAAACCATTCTCCTCCTACTCGTCCTACCGTACGTACGGAGCCTATTGCTCCGTTCCTCAAAGGCGGTACACATAAGCAAGTGGCCGAA
>JADDPY010000650.1 GCA_016781635.1 Rubrobacter sp. | reverse complement strand
CTCACCAAAGAAGTCCACCCCAAGGTGGTCCAGGAGCTTCTGGGACACTCCTCGATCTCGATCACCCTCGACACCTACAGCCACGTACTTCCCACTATGCAGGAGAAAGCGGTGGCCGCAATGGACGAGATCTTCGAGTAGCCCGAACACTATCACCATAATCCAAGGAGGAAATGTTTTGGAGCTTCGTAATCATCCCGTACCGGGACAGAAGAACAAGTTCGTTGTGATCGAAGAGGAAGCTTATTTCGTCCCTTGCATCCCCGGCAACGTTGTCCCCCTTTCGCGGACATCCTGGCTGAGGTCTTTGAGGTCAAAGATCCAGAAGTGGTGAAGATGTTGGACGAGAAGTTCGATAGCGGAACTCTCATCTTGGGCTACCTCGAAGCGAACGGGGAGTTGGACATCCACGTCCCGCCGGAACAGAACGAGTACGTGGAGAAGAGGCAGCGGGAGACTACTACAGGGCAGTAGGCGTTGGGGATTTTGACTACACCTACGATGCGCTGGATTCTGAGACCCAAGCCCTGTTCACCAGGGGAGAGTGGTTACAGAAGAACCAGTGGTTTTCGGACAACGGCACAACGATCTACAACATAGAGTCCGTGGACATGGACGAAACCTCCCAAGAGTCCCTAGCAGAGGTAGCGGTGAGGTTAACGGGTGAAGACGGATCATCCTCGCTCCGTGAGACCTACTTCGTATACGAGAACGGGGATTGGCTTCACAGGTTCGGTCAAGAGGAAAAGGACCTGTACGAGCCGGGGGTGCCCTTCGATGAGTGGGTCGATGTCCAGTGAGGGACCTTCTTCGTACTTGACGGTGTACTTATGCGTTACGTATCATTCTGTTGTGGGGGGTGATGGTGTAGGAAGTCCCCATAATGTTAGCGACCGATGATGGAAGGTAGCTTTATGAAACGACTGCTGTACTTGGCCACCCTAAGCCTAATGGCAACAATGGTGTTCGCGCCTGCTGCTTTGGCACAGGATTACACTTACACACCGCCAACGACCACGGCACCAACGACCACGGCACCAACGACCACGGCACCGACCCAGTACGCTCCGACTACCTCCGCAGAGGGGGTTGACGAGATGACCCCGAGTACGACCACCACGACACCGCTCCCGGACACCGGGGGACCTTCGCTTCTGCTACCGGCAGGCCTGCTGCTTGCCTCTGGCCTTATCGGGCTTGGAGTAATGCGCCGCAAGTAAGAGCTTAATCGATAGAGGGGAAGGGGAGACCTGCACCTCCCCTTCCCCTATCTTCTTCAGCGGTTGGTCTGACAGTTGCAGCTTTAGGGTCAAATCGTCCGGTAGCTCATCCCGGCCCTTCTCCTCGCGGAAGTGAAAAAGCCCGGAATTGTACTTGTCATCGGCATCTTTGAACGCATCACGAAGCCTGTCGTAGACGTTGTCCTTGCCAACGAGGGCTTCGAGGTTGCCGTAGTCCTCAATTCCCCGATCTTCGCAGATCCTCAAGAACACTATACGGTCTATGGTCATCTGGACCGCGTAGTTAAGCTCCCTTCTCGTAAGGGAGGGGTTACGCTTGGCCAAGTCTTTCGCAAGGATCTCCCGCCAACCCTCCATCTCCTTGAGGAACGCATCGTCCACCGTGGCAATCCCGCGCTTCTTCTTGAGGTCCTGGGTGTAGGCATCCAGCGACCCTGACAGAACTGCCTCTTTTAAGAATAGGGAGGCTATCTCGTCCCAACGGTCGGAATATTCTTCGTAGTTCATGTAGAGGGACCGAGCGATAGAAGCCTTGTCCTCCTGCTGAGGCATCACGCGACAGTCGTAGATCGCAAGCTCCTCGAAGTCCGTTAGAACGGAAAGGGGAAGCTTCGCTGACCAAGCGTACCTCCTCACCTGGAAGGCAGCGGACCTACCGTCGAAGAGGTTGACCGAGGGTTTCTTTGCCTCCACGAAGAACTTCCTTGCTCCGCCGGTGTAGAAGCAGTAATCGGGGGCCTTTATGGCTCCCTCTACCCTCAAGGTGTCTTCATAGACCACTTCCTTGTGGATGAGAGTCCCCGACATCTCGTTATGCACATCCCACCCGAGGGCCTTGAAGAAGGGATCGATGTAATTCATACGCGCCCAAGCCTCTTTGTATTGGGGCGATTTCACGGCCTGCAACTGGTCCTTGAACTGGTCCACGAGCTTCACGACCTGCGCGGGAACGGACATCCCCTACCCCCCTTAGTTACCCCATGCACCTTCTTCGATTCTACAGAAGCGGAGTTGTCTACGTCGATGTTCCAGGTTCCCACAGCAGCAGGCTGCTGCGAAAAACCACCCTCGGTAGTCTAGGTACCCTCGGTGTTCTCTCCTCGCCAAGACCACCGAGGGTACGAGGACAAAAGAAGCGTGGTGCCGGTGCAGGACATCGTCCATGAATTGTGCAGAACCGCGAAAAAGTGCGTCGTGGAGGGCAAGTCAGGACAAGATAAGCCCTTAGGCTGCGATACCTCCGATCAGACCGATCACCGTACTCAAACTGTTAGAAACCGCATATCAAAGCCAAAAACGTGATCGGGCCTCCATCGATCAAAGAAGTATTAACACCGATCACTCGCCAGCTTACCTCGGCTTACCTCGCGTGGATCATCCCGATGATCTCCCTGCTCCTACCGTAACCCTTCCATAGGAAACTCCCGCCATAGGGGAGGGGGATGCGGATATGATCGAGAAGTGAAGGCTAACCGGGGACGGTGCCGGGGTACGAACGTTTGCGGCATAGTGAAGGGCTGCCGAACGATCCTCTCGTCCGGCAACCCCTCCTCTCCCTTTCCCCAAAGGGCTCTCCACGACATGTTAACCCATATACACACAAAGGTGCAGTGCAATGCACATATAGATGTAATTATTAGACGCTGCTTGACACCGGAACATATGTGCCCTATACATATAGACATTGCTGGTGTCCTACTCCTCCTTTCCCTTTCCCCACGGATGGGCACCAGCGTCTTCTTACTCTGATTAGCATGCTGCTATGGTTGAATAGGTAACGTTTAGCTGCAGCTTTTCACGAGCCTCGGATACCCCTACCGACGGGTCAACTTCCCCAACTCTTCCGTCATAGCCTCCTAGAAATCGCCCATCTTACGGTCGATAGCTGAGCCTCTGCCTCTGCGTTACATACAGGCCAAAGTAAATCAGCACAACCCCGATCAACGAGATGATCAGCCATAAAGGACTGTTCAAAAGGTTCTCGATTAGGCTCAGGAGAATCTGCATTGAGCCGGAAGCAGGCTCCGTTCCTCCGGCAGCGGACGCTCCTTCTGGCCGGAGTATCTCGGGCAGTTGTTCGGTTAGGGCGGACACCTGTTGCTGCACCATCTCAGACAGAAGTTGGCTGTACACCTGGATGCTGGCCCCTACAAGTCCCAGCGTCAAAAGCGATATCCCGATAGTGGTTATTAAGATTCCGATCAGCACGAAGTTCCTTTCACGCGATCCTCCTCAAGTGACTCGAATACTTCTGGCAGTCTATCCCCTGCTTCTAAGCTGTTCGGAAGAAGTATCGGAGGGAATCACCGGCGTTGTGATGCGGCTCGTTGCTACCAACAGTTTCATTATGACAACCTCGCCTGATGTGTCCTCAGAAGCCTTGAGATGTCTTCCGAAGGCTCCTCTGCGCGGGGTACACAAACTCCCCAAGTAGATGTTTGGAAGTCAGAATTCTC
>JADDPY010000027.1 GCA_016781635.1 Rubrobacter sp. | reverse complement strand
CGCGTTCGTGAGCCTGCCTTGCTGCCCGCGGGATCTCCGGTCATCCTCGACAACCCCGTTTCTTCGCCTGGTTTAGCGAAACCTTATGGTTCCTCCGGCCTCACAAACTCCGGGGAATTCTTCTACACGTTTATCGGCATCCCGCCGCCAAACCTTTAGCGGATACCTCTGCCCCAAGGCGGGTCGCATCCTCGAAAGGCACCCTGAAGCTCAACGGCCGGCCTTGTTTTTTGCGGCCAGAAACTCGTCGTAGTCGTTCGTGAAGAAGTGCTTTTTGCCGTCGGCCTCCAGCACGTAGTAGAGGTAGTCGGTCTCGGCGGGCTCGAGGGCGGCGACGAGGGATTCCCTGCTGGGGCTCGCGATGGGACCGGGCGGCAGGCCGGGGTTCTGGTAGGTGTTATAGGGGCTCTCCACCTCGAGGTCGGCGAAAGAAAGGTTCTCTTTGGGCTCGCCGAGAGCGTACTGCACGGTGGCGTCGATCTGCAGAGGCATGCCTGCCCTTATGCGGTTGTAGATGACCGAGGCGATCTTGGGCCGCTCCTCGGGGTTGGCCGACTCCCTCTCGACGAGTGAAGCCACCGTGACAAACTCGTACTCGGTGAGGTTGAACCGCTCCCCGGCAGCCCGGAAGTCGAGCTCCTCCGTTTCTATGAGGTACTGCTCCAAAAACCGTTCGACCATCCCTTCGGCCCCGGTTCCCTTCTCGAACTCGTAGCTCTTGGGGAACAGGAAACCCTCCGTGCTCTTCACCGCTGGGTCTTCGAGAAAGGCGTAGCCGTAATCGGTGCGCTTGGCAGCCTCTTCGAACTCCGCGGCGGGGATGCCGCTTTCGCTCTCCACCGTCCCGGCCGCCTGCACGATCGTCAGGCCCTCCGGAAGGGTGACCGCGAACGTCGAAACATCCTCCTCCTCTGACGACAGGGTCGCCAGGATCTCCTCGCCGCTCTCCCCGGGCACCAACCGGTACTGCCCGGGCTTCAACTGTGTGGCACCGTCCCGCACGCGGGCCTGCAGCTTGAAGAGGGTGCCGCTGTTGATGACGCCAGCTTCGTCCAACTTGTCGGCGACGCTGGAGAGCGTGTCCCCCTCTTCCACGGTGACGGTGACGGGCTCTTCCTCCCCGCCTCGAAGGGCGGCCCCCACGAGCGCTACGACCCCGACGACGATCCCGACGAGCAGCAGGACCATGAGGACGCGCGCCAGAAGGGATGGCGCCTTGCGCCCGCGCCTCTTGGGCCGTGGACGCGAAGGACGACGGACGGCGCTCACGCGCGACCCGGTATCCTCTCGTCTCTGCCTGCTCCCCCTACCGCGACGCGGCAAAGGTCCCCCTCCGGTCCAGGTACTCCTGCAACATGGCCGCAGCCGCGAGGTGGTCCACCCGCTCCTTACCGCTACTGCGACGTTTCTTGCGCCCGCCTTTTCTGGGGACCTCCATCGTGGACCGCGCCACCCGGGTAGTAAAACGTTCGTCCCACTCGACGAAACATACCCCCGGGAACGATTCTTGGAGCGCCCTCGCCCGCGTGAGAACGCGCTGGGCCTGGAACCCTATCGCACCGCCCAGGGTTTTGGGTACGCCGAACACGACCTCCGAGACGGCCTCGTCCACGAACAGCTCACGTAGGTATCCGTCAATCCGCTCCGAGGGGACGGCCTCCAGGGGACGGGCGAGGGTTGCCCCCTGGTCGGAGATCGCCACCCCCGTATAGGCCTCACCGATGTCGAGGGCCGCGACCCGGCCGGAGCTCGTCGAGGACGCCAGGGCTAAACCCCTGGCCCGCCAGCCAGCCTCTGCCCGATCACGTCCCGCGCCCTGGTGAGGGCTTGCGGGATTGCCGAGACCTCACCGCCCCCGGCCTGGGCCATCGTGGGACCACCGCCCCCGCCGCCCCCGAGCACTCCCGCCGCCTCGCGGACGATATCCCCCGCCTTTATTTTCTTGGAGACCTCCGGGTGGAGGTTCGCCACGAGAACCGCCTTGCCGTCGAGGGCGGCGGCGAGGACAACCGCCGCGGGACCTCCCAGCCTGTTCTTGACATCGTCGGAGATCTGGCGGAGACCCTTGACGTCCGCCGCGACTACCTGTCCGGTAACGACTTTGGCCCCGTCGATCTGCTCGGCGCTCTCGACGAGCGAACCGACCTCCTCGAGCCCCTTGCTCAGGGTCTGAGCCTTCTGGGCATCCCGGGCCTCGCGCGCCTCGCGCCTGAGCCCCTCGACGGCCACGGGTAGCTCCCCTATCTCGACCCGGAGGGCCCCCGAGAGCTTCTCGGCCTTCTCGGTCGCGCCGGTGAGGTAGTAGAGAGCCTCGCGACCAGTTATGACCTCGATGCGATACAGGTCCGCGCCGTGCTTTCTGTTCGACACGATCTTGAACGCCCCGACCTCGGCCGTCCCGCGCACGTGGGTTCCGCCGCAAAGCTCGCGTGAAAAGCCGTCGATCTCGACGACACGCACGAGGTCGCCGTACTTCTCCCCGAAGAGCATCATCGCCCCGAGGTTCCGGGCTTCCTCGATCGGCGTCGTGTAGTAGCGGACGGGCTGGTTCTCGGTGATCTTGAGCAGGCATAGCTCCTGCGCCTGTCTGAGCTCGTCCTCGTCGACCTTCCCCGAGTACCGGTAGTCGAAGCGCAGCCTGTCGGGCCCGACGTAGCTACCGGCCTGTACGACTTCTTTGCCCAACACCGCCCTCAGCGCCCAATGAAGGACGTGCGTAGCGGTGTGGTTCGCCTCGATCTGCTGGCGCCTGACCCGGTTGATCGACGCGGTCACCCGGTCGCCTGCCTTTACCTCCGCCGTCTCGCCTTCGGCGGGACGGGCACGGAGCACCTGGTAGTCGCCGGCCGGGACGACGTCGAAGACCTCGAGCTGGCCGTTCTCGAGAGAGATCCAACCCTCATCCGCAACCTGCCCGCCACCCGTCGCGTAGAACGGGTTCTCGGCGAGCACTACATATAGCTCACCCCCTCCACCTGGCGCCTCCTCGGCGGCGAGCACCGTGGTATCGACCTGCTCGCGCTCGTAACCGACAAAGCGGCTCCTGATCTCCCGGTCACGGAAAGCCGCCACGAGCCTCTCGTGCCCCTGCAACGCGCCCCGCGCACGCTCCCTCTGGTCGGTCATCGCTTTTTCGAAGCCCGCCTCGTCGAGCGAGAGGCCCCGGTCGGCGAGCACCTCCCGCGTGACCTCGACCGGGAAGCCATAGGTGTCGTGCAGCGTGAACGCGACGTCGCCCGGGAAGTTACCCCCCCCGAAGCGTGAGAGCTCGTCCTCCAATAGCCCCATCCCGGAGTCGTAGATCTCGACGAACCGCGCCGCCTCCGCCGTTACCACCCGACGGATATCCCCCCGCGCCTGCTTCAACTCCTCGTAGGAGTCACCCATGTAATCCACCACGACCTCGGCGAGCCCGGCTAACCCCTCGGGGCCTATCCCGAGCCGCCCATACGCCTGTAATGCCGCTCTTCGTATTATGCGCCTAAGAACGTACTCGCGGCGCTGGTTGCCGGGGCGGACGCCGTCGGCGATGAGGAAAGCCATGCCGCGAGAATGGTCAGCGAGGATGTAGAGCGCGCGATCGGTGGCCTCGGACTGGCCGAAGCGAGCGTCGGTGTACTCCTGAACCTTCTCGAAGATTGGGACGTAGAGATCGGTCTCGTACACGGAGCGCACACCCTGGGAGACGGCGGCGGTCCGCTCGAGGCCCATGCCCGTGTCGATACCGGTCTTGGTGAGGGGAGTCAAGCTACCA
>JADDPY010000486.1 GCA_016781635.1 Rubrobacter sp. | reverse complement strand
ACGATTTTGAGCTTGTTGAGCCTTGCCCTCGTAGGGGCGGGAGTCGCCCTGATCGCGAGCTTCTTCCTCGGCACCGATCTACTTAGCAACGCCGGTGGAGGCGACGAGGATAGGGCCGAGAGTTCGGACTTCAACGTACCCGTTCTGGAGGAGTCGGCAAGCCCCGCGTCCGAGGGGCCCGAAGACAAGACCCTCACCGTCACCATCCCCGAGATGGACGTCGCGGATGCGGCCGTGCCGGACGCAAAGGGGGACGACGAGGCCAAGCTCAAGGACTACCTCGGCATCCACCTGCAGGGTACGGGTTTCCCGTGGGAGGACGATGCGAACGTTTACATAGCGGGCCATCGGCTCGGATACCCGAATACCGACTCCTTTCTCGCCTTCTGGGACCTCGACGCTCTAGACAAGGGCGACGAGATCACGGTCACGGACGCAGACGGCAAGGAGTACAAGTATAAGGTTTTCAAAGAGGTCGTCGTCCAACCGACGGACCTCGGGGTCACCCGGCCCGTACCGGGCAAGGACGTGCTCACCTTGCAGACCTGCACGCTGCCAGATTACTCTCAGCGCCTCATCGTGCAGGCGGAGAAGGTAGTTTAGGGTAGAAGGCTAGTGGTGGGCCTGGCGACATCGGAACTTATGGGATGCAATCATCGTGGGGGGGAACCTAAAGAGTGCTGCGGACGAGACCGCCGGTCGACGTAGGGCGCGTAAAGCGTCCCGGAAAAAAGGGGCCTTCCAGAAGGAAAGAGCCCGAACCTTCGATCACCAAAGCCAGAATGCAGGTACGGGTAGTCGCCTTCGCGATGGTGGTCGCCGCCGTCTTCTCCATTCTGGGCTTCAGGCTCTGGTACCTCCAGGTCATCACCGGGGAGGAGCACACGAGCTACGCCCAGAACACCCACACCCGCGAGGTGAAGATCCCGGCGCAGCGCGGCGTGATCTACGACCGCGAGGGCAAGGTCCTGGCGAACAACGTTCCGGGGCTCAACGTCACCATCGTCCCCAACGCCATCCCGCGCGAGAAGGTCGAAGAGCTTGCCGGCATCCTGGAGGCCGACGATGAGGCAGTTCTCGCCCAGTACGACGCGGCGATCGAATTCGGCAACCAGTACAGTCCAATGCTCATCAAGGAGAACGCGAGCCGCGAGGACGTCATGTACGTCAGCGAGAGGACCGAGGAGTTCAAGGGCCTCGTCGTGAATAACGACTTCGTCCGCAACTACCCGGAGAACTCGCTCGCCTCGCACGTCCTCGGCTACACGGGCGCCGTCACACCAGAGGAGCTCGGGGCGGGCGGCCTTTACGACGGGTTGGAGCAGGACGCGGTGGTCGGCAAGGGCGGGGTAGAACTCGCCTACGAGGAGATTATCCGGGGTATCCCCGGCAAGAAGGAGTACAACGTCGACGCGTTGGGCCGCGAGGTCGAGGTGCGCATGGCCGACGGCAGCCGGTTCGACGGCCGCGACGAGGAGATCCCCGAGCAAGGGGAGCCCGCCCGCATCACCGACCCCGTCGCCGGCAAGGACCTCGCGCTCACCATCGACGCGAAGATTCAGCAGACCGCGGAGAGGGAGTTGGATCTCGCCATCGAGCGGGCTCAGGCCGAGGGCTACACGGGCTCTGGTGGGGCGGTCGTCGCCCTCGACCCGCGCAACGGCGAGGTGGTAGCGATGGCGAGCCGCCCGGACTTCAACCCTCAACTCTTCGTCGGCGGTGTCACGGGTGCCGAGGAGATCGAGCAGTTCGAATACCTGAACTCCGAGTACGCCAACGCCCCGTTCGCCAGCCGGGCGATAGCCGGCGCTTACCCCGCCGCCTCCACCTTCAAGGTATTCACGGGTCTCGCGGGGCTCGCGTTCGGTGCCATCACGCCGCAGACCACCTACACGGATACCGGCGAGTGCTGGAGCCCACGGGGTGCCTTCGGGGCCTGCTGGCAGAGCTGGCGCCAGACTTACCCGGAGGAATACGGCAACCACGGCACCCAGAACTACTACGAGGCCCTCATGGACTCGAACGACAAGTACTTCTACCAGATCGCCGACTGGATCTGGAACGCCACCGACGACGAGAACTGGCTGCCGAAGTTCTACGAGAAGTTCGGCTTCGGCTCCTCCACGGGGATAGATCTCCCGGGCGAGACGGCAGGCCGGGTTCCCACTCGCGAGTGGCAGGAGGAGGCCGGCGGCACCCCCGACGACAAGCGGTGGACCGTGAGCCGATGGGTGAACCTGACCATCGGCCAGGGCGACCTCCTCGTCAGTCCTCTGCAGCTTGCACGAGGTTACGCCGCCATCCAGAACGGCGGCACCCTCGTTACCCCGCACGTCGGCAAGGAGATTCGGGACCAGAACGGCGAGGTCGTCGAGGAGATAGCCCCCGAAACGGGTGGTCAGATCGACGTGAACGCGCAGGACATGGAGGACACCATCGAGGGCCTCAGGCGCGTGACCCGCAAGGGCGGTACCTCTGAGGCCGCCTTCCTCGGCTCCAAGCTACCGATCCTCGGCAAGAGCGGAACGGGCGAGATGTGGGGCAAGGACCCGGTAACCTGGTTTGTTGGCTGGGCCGAGAACGCGGAGAGGCCGCTAGTCGTCGTCGCCATGGTCGAGGGCGGCGGCCTTCATCCGGACAAGACCGCCGCCCCCGTTGTCCGGCACGTCCTGGAGGAGTACAACGGCGTAGAGCAGTCCCCTGAGGACCCGCACCGGACCACCGCAGGCCCCGCACCGGAGCAGCCGGCCGAGACCGACGTCCCCTACGCCGGCGGAACGGCGGGCGATACCCCCGGCGGGGCCACGCCGTCCGTCCCCGTCCCGCCCGTCCTGGCACCCGCGAGCTACGCCAGCTCGCCGGGCTACGCCCCGCCGGTGTACCCGGATCCCGCCTATACGCCGCCCGCTGACCCTACCGTTTACCCACCGGTCCCCTCCTACTAGGGGGCCGGCGATCGAAGGAGTCTTGTTGTCCCACGCTTTAATGGCCCTAACGCTGCCGAGCCCGCCGTCCCCGATCATCTTTGAGGCCGGGCCGTTCGCCATGCGCTGGTACGGCCTGTTCATAGCTCTCGGGATAGCCGTAGGAACTTTCGTCGTCTCCAGGGAGCTCGCCCGCAAAGGTTACGACGGCACCCTCGCGCTCGACGCGCTGTTCTTCGTAGTGCCCTTGGGCTTTATCGGGGCTCGTGTGTACCATGTGCTGACGGACTATGAGCTTTACGCGGAGGACCCGTTCCCTGGCGTATTCGAGGTCTGGAACGGGGGCCTGGGCATATATGGAGCGGTAGTGGGTGGCTTCATCGGCGTCCTGATCTTCGCGCGCATCCGTGGCATCAGCCCGCTGATGTTCGCCGACGCCGCTGCACCCGGCCTGATCCTCGCCCAGGCCATCGGCCGGTGGGGCAACTACTTTAACCAGGAACTTTTCGGGCGCCCCTCCGACCTGCCCTGGGCCATCCGCATAGCTCCCGAGAATCGTCCCAGCGGATTCGAGGATGCTGCGGCGTTTCATCCGACGTTCCTCTACGAATCCCTCTGGAACGTTATGGTCTTCTTCGTGCTGTTATACATAGCGCGTCGCTTCGCCTCGCGGCTCAAGAACGGAGACGTCTTCCTGATCTACGTGAGCCTCTACTCCGTCGGGCGTTTCTTCGTCGAGGCGCTGCGCATCGACCCGGCCTTCCTCCTCGGCGACTTCCGCGGCAACCTCTTTGTCGCCTCCGTCCTCGCCCTGACCTTTGCCCTTAT
>JADDPY010000200.1 GCA_016781635.1 Rubrobacter sp. | reverse complement strand
CCACAAATCATGGAGCTAGTATGGGCGACGTTTCAGATTAGCCGTTAGGAGAAACCATTCTTAGCCCATACGATAGCCCGTCAATATCACAAGGAGACCCCCATGAATCTAAACAAAGCACTTTGGGAAAAAGGTGACTTCACCCGTATTGCGGAGAGCATGCGTGAGAGCGGAGAAGCGCTTGTCAAGAGTTTCGGAATCCGCAAAGGCCTCACGGTTTTAGATCTCGGATGCGGCGACGGCACGACGGCTCTGCCAGCGGCAAAACTGGGAGCGGACGTGCTGGGCGTCGATATCGCGAGAAATCTCGTTGACGCGGGGAACAAACGTGCAGCAGAGGCAGGCCTCACGAATTGCACGTTTCAGGAAGGGGATGCGACTAATTTGCGCGAACTCGCGGATCATTCTTTTGATCTCGTTGTCTCCATCTTTGGAGCCATGTTCGCACCAAAGCCGTTTGACGTCGCCAAGGAGATGGTGCGAGTAACCCGGCCCGGAGGTCGGATCATTATGGGCAATTGGATTCCAAACGATCCGACGTTGGTCGCCCAAATTTTGAAGATCAGCTCTACCTACACCCCGCCACCGCCAGAAGACTTCGTCAGCCCGATGACCTGGGGGATCGAGAGCAACGTGATCGAACGATTTACCGCCGCGGGAGTTCCCGCGGAGAAGATTTCCTTCGCCCGGGACACGTTTACGTTCAATTATCCCAGCCCGCCTACGGCGTTCGTAGATGAATTCCGCAAATACTACGGGCCGACGATGAATGCCTTCGAAGCAGCGCAAAAGAACGGTCGGAGCGCTGATTTACAAAAAGAGCTTGAAGATCTGTTCAACAGCCAGAACCAAAGCTCGCACACGGATGCGAATTCCATTCCAGCAACCTTCTTACACGTTACAGTTGCGCTTTGAAAAGATGGTGGACGAGAACGAAAGAAACCATGACGAGCGTAACAACTGGTTGTAGGGGATGAGGCTCTGCGCCGCTGGAGCATACATCTGATGCTGCGTGAGTTTTGTAACAGAAGTTATCACAATAAGAACACCCCTACCATCTCCGGTAGGGGTGTTGCTTCGGTATATGAATGGCTATGGGTTGACCGCGTGCTATAGGCGTGGGCTATTATTCTTATTACAACTAATCACTATTATTGATGATTCAACTACGGGACTAGATCGAACACGCCCCCTGTCATCATCCTGTTAAATCTTGCCGATTGGTTGGGTCGTTCAGGACAGCGCTGAACAGAGAGCGGGAAGCAATTGCGAATTGGGATCGCGCTGTCCTGCCACAACTAATACCTCTCCTGTGGTCAAGTTCGTGACGATTTTACCGGTATGCGCGAACACAGGACCTTGGCCTGGAGCGACGACCATCGTTGTAATTCCAAACTGGGCAAGGATCGTGTCACCGTTTTCGTCGATCTCAAGAACGTCGATTCCATTCGCTGGATGAGTGAGAACTTCACCAGTCATCGTATTGCTGAAGTTATCGCGGATGTTATACCGACTGATTTGCATCCTCAGCTCGCCAGCCTTGTCCTTGTGCACAGAGACCTTGATCGTACCCACGACATGGTCTTGGACCGTAAAGCCATCACACTCCCCAACCACAAAAGTGTTGTCTAATGTGATAGTCTCGAACTCCGGTTTAGCCGCGAAGGTGGAGGTGGGGATAAGCGTGCACAAGGCCAAGACGCAGACGACCGACAAACGAACCAACCAAGAGGTGGGCGTTGTCAACTTGAGCGAGGAAGTGCCGCAGGTGAGGCCGCTGAAGGTGTCGAGAGCGCAGGATTAGCTCGTCTGCTGGAGCTTTACACCGTCACCTGAACCCCAGTTACCTCGTTCCAGACCTCGAATTGCTCCGTTCGGTGAGCACGGTACTCCTGCGCTTTCAGTCGATGGCGGCGCGGACAGAAGTGTTCACGAATTGGACCGAAGGCCGATAGAAAGCGTTGCGCATGTCGGGCTGATTTGAACCGTTGCATCACGTGCTCACGTTTCCGCGTCGGCTGATGCGAAGTTTCGGCGCGATTGTTCAGATAGCGGCTCTGCCGATGGTATTGTCAATTTAAGCGAGGAGGTCAAGCAGTACAGGCTGCTTAAGGTCGCGAGAGCCGAGAAGAACTTCGACGATAAGGGCTTTACCCAGCCGCCTGCACCCGCGTTACCTCGTTCCAGACCTCCATTCGGCGCGCACGTTCCCGGCGGTATGCCTCAGCCTGGAACCGATGACGGCGGGGACAGAAATGCTCACGGATTGGCCCGAACGCAGAGAGGAAGCGTTGGGCATGACCGGGCGATTTGAAGTGGCGCAACACCCCTGCGGGGTACCCGCGTTCCCGCTGGCGTGTCGGTTGGTGGGAGTTCTCGGCCCGATTGTTCAGCCGGCGATGTCGGCGATGCTCAACGTTCGGCATGACCTCTTGCTTGGCCGCTTCGTAGCTGCCGAGTTTGTCGGTGATCAGCACCCGTGGGGGTATTGACAACTTGAGGATTAGGCTGAGGCGTTAGTCCGAATCTATGGCATACTCGGCTAATGCAAACAATCACAACGTCTTCCTCCTACAGCGGCTTTCGCTTCCCTCAAGAGGTCATCAGTCATGCGGTTTGGCTCTACTTCCGGTTTAGCCTCAGCTACCGTGACGTCGAAGAACTGCTGGCCGAGCGGGGCAGTATCGTCACCTACGAAACGATCCGCCAATGGTCGCGGAAGTGTGGTCAAACCTACGCTCATCAACTCCGACGTCGCCGAGCACGGCCGGGCGACACGTGGTTTATGGATGAGGTCTTCCTGAAAATCAATGGCAAGACGTCGTACGTATGGCGGGCCGTCGATCAGAACGGCAACGTGCTTGATATCTTGGTGCAGAGCCGGCGCAATACGGCAGCCGCGAGAAAATTCTTCCGCAAGCTCCTCAAAGGCTGTACCTACGTGCCGCGGGTGCTGATCACAGACAAGCTCGGTAGCTATGAAGCCGCCCATAACGAAGTCATGCCGAGCGTCGAACATCGTCGCCACCGGCGCCTGAACAATCGGGCCGAGCATTCGCACCAGCCGACTCGTCAGCATGAACGCGGGTACCCCGCAGGGGTGTTGCGCCGCTTCACGTCGCCTGGTCATGCCCAACGTTTCCTCTCCGCCTTTGGCCCCATTCGAGAACACTTCTGTCCTCGTCGCCATCGTTTGAAGGCAGGGGAGTACCGCGCCGAACGCCAGCGGCGATTCGAGGTCTGGAACGAGGTAACCGGACTGCACACTGCCGCGTAGGCATGGTTGGAAAGGCCCAATCTCCATCCTCTTCGTCCATGGAACAGGCACACCTGCTCCGATCGACCAATAAGTTGACGATGCCGTCCAGAGGCTCCGAGTGCCGCTTGATCTCCACGATGACCGAGTTCCAGCTATCGAGTCGGGCTGGTTCTCGCTCATACATGCTAAGGCGGAACTCGTTTGCCCGCTCCAATACAAAGTCGTCGTGATCCAGCGATGTTGCGTGTTGGATAGCTTCATACCATGTCGCGACTTGATACGCAGGTCTGGGCAAAAGTTCACCGACCGAACTGAACCATGAGCAATCAGCTAATTGTTGTACGACACGCAGCGCGTCAGGTCGTAATGGCACCTGTTGCCGAGGCCGTAGGAAGTTAAGCATGTTTTGGAAGAAGATATTCATACAAGCAAGTAGTGGGCTGTTTACCTTGCATATTGCCATTGTTCAACGATCGTTTTCCGGCGGAGTGGGCG
>JADDPY010000540.1 GCA_016781635.1 Rubrobacter sp. | reverse complement strand
GTGTGGTGCGACACCGCAGCACTACGGGACGGTAGTGCGCAGCACCTCCTCGACGGGGGTAATTCCGCGGGCGGCCTTGAGGAGGCCGTCGGCGCGCATCTTCACCATGCCGGCCCGGACGGCGGCGCGTGAGATCTCGTCCGCCGACGAGCGCTCCAGTGAGAGGGCGGCGATCTCCTCTTGCATGGGCAAGATCCCGTAGATGCTGATCCTGCCGGGGTATCCCCCGCCCTCGCAGGCCTCGTATCCCCCGGAGTCCGCGACGAACCGCTTCTCTCCCAACCTGCCGATCACCCAAGCCCCCGATCTTACATCCGACGGTCCGTCCACGAGACACTGACGTTAGGAAAGAGGGCGCGCGTCGTCCCTCAAGAACGATAGTTTTCAGGGTGAGGGGCCCAGCGGTGGGCCTCCCGGAGCGGTGTCGGAGCGCGGGTGCGTCACGGAGCGCGTTTCAATGCCGGCCGCGGTTGGGTTGGGGTGGTGTAGAATCCGGAGCCCGAGGAGAGCGTTTCGACCCGCGACCTGGAAGAGCGTGACGGATGCGCATAGTTTTGACGAACGACGACGGCATAGACGCGAGGGGCCTGCTCGCGGCGCGGCGCGCCCTGGAAGAGGTGGGGGAGGTACTCACCGTCGCCCCGGACCGCAACCGCTCCGGGGTCGGCAGGGCTATCTCGTTCGGCGCGCCCCTGCACGTCGAGGAGCGGGAGATGGCCGACGGTGGGGTGGGATACGCGTGCACCGGGACGCCCGTAGATTGCGTGAGGCTCGTAGCTTTAGGGCTCATGGGATTCCAGCCGGACCTCGTGGTCTCCGGGATCAACCACGGCGAGAACCTCGGGGACGACATCACCTACTCGGGGACGGTGGCGGCGGCGTTCGAGGGGATCGTGATCGGGGTCCCCGGCATCGCCCTCTCGCTGGCCGTCGAACGCCCCTGGCACGAGCACGACGAGTCGGAGTACCACTTCGGGCCGGTGGCAGAGTTCGCCGCTCGCCTCGCCGAGAGGGTCGAGAAGGAGGGCCTCCCCGAGGGCCGCATCCTCACCGTTAACGCGCCGAACCTCCCCGAGGAGGAGCTCAGGGGCGCGAGGGTCACGAAGCTCGGGCGCAGGATGTACAAGGACGAGCTTATCGAGGTGAAGGGCGAGGGGGGGCGCGTAGGCTACGACATCTACAACAACCCGCCCGGGCGCCACGAGGAGGAGGGGACCGACTTCGCCGCCGTGGAGTCCGGTGAGATCAGCGTCACCCCCGTCCACCTCCAGCTCACCGACCACGCCGGCCTTCAGGAGCTCGAAGACTGGGATGTCGGCAGCCTCCTGAACGGCACGGGCGGGCGCTAAGTGGCACCCCTGAAAGCCGCCCTCTTCGACTTCGACGGCACGATAGTGGACACGACCAACCTGATCTACCAGTCCATGCGCCACGCGACCGGTGAGATCCTCGGCCGCGAGCTCTCCCGCGAGACCCTTATGCAGAACGTCGGCCAACCGCTACCGAAGCAGATGGAGCTTCTCGACCCGGAGCGCGCCACCGACCTCCTGGAGAGCTACCGGACCTTTAACGACGCAAACCACGAGAAGTACATCGCATCCTTCCCGGAGGTCGAAACTGCTTTACAGCGCCTCCGGAGCGCGGGGCTCGGCGTCGCGGTAGTCACCTCGAAGCGCCGCCACTCCGTCGAGCTCGCCCTCGACTCCTTCCCCGCCCTTCGCGGCCTCGTCGACTTCTTCGTCACGATGGAAGACACGACCGAGCACAAGCCGCGCCCCGAACCGCTTCTCAAGGGTCTGGAGCTTCTCGGGGGCGTCCACCCCGAGAACGCCGCCTACGTCGGCGATGCCCCTTTCGACATCATGGCCGCCCGTGGCGCGGGTGTCCTGGCTGTCGGCGTGAGCTGGGGCGCATTCACCGAGGACTCCCTGCGCGTCACCGAGCCCGACCACCTCTCCAAGAACCTCAACGGCGTGGTCGACTGGCTCCTGGGGAAGGTCTAGGCCTCCCCCAGGAGCTTTCGGTCCCCTAGACGGTCCTGCGCGTGGCGAAAGGGGAGAGCTGCGGCGCGACCGCGGCTGCGAGGAGCGCCGCGAGGACGACCTTCACGATGTCGAAGGGGATGAACGGGAGCACGCCGGCGGCGAGGGCCGCGCCTGGTGAGAGGTTGGATTGGATGGCGAGCCACGTCGCCCCGAGGGCGTAGATAAGCAGGAGCCCGAGGAGCCCGAAGGCGGTTCCGATCGCGATGGTGCGCCCCCGGCTACGGTCCACGGTGGTGAAGGTGCCGGCAGCGAGTCCTGCGATGGCGGCGGCGAAGGGATAGGAGATCAGGTAACCACCCGTAGGGCCGACGATACGTCCTAGACCGCCGGAGAACTGGGCGAAGACCGGAACGCCCACCGCCCCGATGAGTAGGTAAACCACCAGCGCCAGCGCGCCGTAGCGTGGGCCGAGCACGAACCCGGCGAGGATCACCGCCATCACGCCCATGGTAAAGGGCACCGGGCTGAACGGCAGGGGCACGGAGATCTGGGCCGCCACCGCTACCACCGCAGCCATCAGCGCGACCCTGGTCATTACCGCTGTACGCATGTTTTCTCCTTTTCTCTGTTTTTGTTTTAGCCTCGGCGGCTTTTGAGCGTTACCCGCCCGGCGGCGCGTCCGTCGGGCCGGGGGAGTTCGCTGGATACCGCGCTATTCTGACCCGATGCTTCGTCCCTGTCACGGGGGAGGGTGGCTTCGTCCGCTTGCTCCACGACGAACCCCGCGTCCTCGATCATCTCCAGGTCCGATGAAGCAGGCTGGCCCTCGGTGGTAAGGTAGTCGCCGGCGAAGATGGAGTTGGCGAGGCACAGACCGAGAGGTTGGAGGCTGCGCAGGTTCACCTCGCGCCCGCCGGCTATCCTCACCTCAACGTCCGGGAAGACGAGCCGGAAGAGGGCGAGTATCTTCAGGCAGCGTCGCGGGGTGAGCCCGGAGCGGTCGCCGAGCGGCGTACCGGGGATGGGGATAAGGAAGTTGATCGGCACGGAGTCCGGGTTCGCCTCCCTGAGCGCCAGGGCAACGTCCACTATGTCCTCGTCGGTCTCGCTCATCCCGAAGATCGCTCCGGAGCAGGGCGAGAGCCCGGCGGTCTTCGCTTTCTTCACCGTCTCCTTGCGGTCTTGGTAATCGTGGGTCGAGCAGATCTCACCGTACATCCGCTCGCTGGTGTTGAGGTTGTGGTTGTAGGCGTGGACGCCCGCTTCCTTGAGATCCTCGGCCTGCCCCTGTGCGAGGAGGCCGAGGCAGGCGCAGACCTCGAGCTCCGGGTGGCGCTCCTTGACCGCCCGTACCGAGCCCGCGAAGCGCTGCAGCTCCCTCGGTGTCGGGCCCCGGCCGCTTGCCACCAGGCAAAGCCTCTTTGCCCCGGCCTCCCGGGCCTTCTCGGCGGAGGCCAGCACCTCCTCCGTCTCCAGGTAGGGGTACTTCTGGATCTGAGCCGTCGAGAGCTTGGACTGCGAGCAGTATCCGCAGTCCTCCGGGCAGAGCCCGCTCTTCATGTTCACGAGGGCGTTGATCTTGACTCGGTCCCCGAAGAACTCGCGGCGTACCCGCCCGACCGCCCCAACGAGCTCGACTATCCGCTCCTCCGGAAATGAGAGCACCCACAACGCCTCCCCACGCGAGATCGGCCGCGTCTCCAGCGCCTTCTCGACCAACTCGTCGAGCTTCTCTCGAAGCTCCGTCTCCGTTCTCTCCCTCAACCTCGTTCTCC
>JADDPY010000184.1 GCA_016781635.1 Rubrobacter sp. | reverse complement strand
AGTCGAGTCTTCCGTAGAGTTCATCCAGCAGTTCCCTCAACTCGCTCATTGCCTCCAAGCCGCTGAGCAATCCGCTGTCAATGTAGAACGCGGTGTCGATGACCGTCTGCATTTCGACACACCTCCTTACCCTAGCCTTCCCCAAAAGGGGTTGTACCCTTCGGCACAAAAACAAAACAAAGGAGGTCACCTCTCATCTCACCCCGATGCCGACACATACTGTGTAAGAGGCCCTGATGCTCCAGGAAGAGTCGTCTCCTCGGGGGGGCTTAAGAAACATCTACGCCAAAACTCAAGAGGCTTACAAGGAGGAGTTGAAACGCTCAGACCTTACTGACCGTTCACATCCTACCTTCGATTAGTATCTTCTGATGACCCAGAGGGCATGGATTATTCCTGGTATGTAGCCGAGGATCGTCAGCAAGACGTTGATCCAAAAGTGTTTTCCGATACCCACCTGCAAGAACACCCCTAAAGGCGGGAGGATTATCGCTATGATGATTCGCAGCAGATCCATCGAGAGACTCCTTTTGCTGGTCTAATCTACCCTCTTAATACGCCATTATCCTCCAACGGTTGCAGGAAGTAATCCGAGGCAGTGAGACGATATATAAGCCCGAGGTTTGTTTCACATTTCTGCTGCCCTTGGTACTCTCGGCTCATTCCCCACCCAGGGTACATAAAGTACCTTGCAGGATTTCCATATCCTACCCAGCACCCAACACGCGCTCCCCGTATGTTGCTCTAGCGGATTTTCAAGTCTTTCTCGAAGTTGCCTGAGGGTCTCCGCAAGTCCTGATCTTGAATCTAGATGAGCTTCTATTGTTCCTCTACTGTCCTTTGAGCATCTCCAGGCCCACCATAGATCGGCATTAAGGTGTAACTTTATAGGTGTAAATACTCAATTATTCAGGAAGACAGGAGTCATTTTGACCAAGACCTGGTTTATTACCGGTGCATCGAAGGGCTTCGGACGGGAGTGGGCGGAAGCTGCCCTGGAACGAGGAGACAACGTTGCCGCGACGGCTCGCAAGCTCGAGACTTTGGACGCGCTGGTCGATGCGTACGGCGACGCCGTCCTGCCGATTCAACTCGACGTCACCGACCGCGGCGCCGACTTCGACGCCGTGAAGAGGGCCGCCGACCACTTCGGCAAGCTCGACGTCGTCATCAACAACGCCGGTTACGGCCACTTCGGCATGGTCGAGGAACTGACGGAAGACGACGCGCGATCGCAAATGGAGACGAACCTTTTCGGCGCGTTGTGGGTCACGCAGGCGGCGTTGCCGATCATGCGCGCGCAGGGCTCGGGACACATCATCCAGGTGTCGAGCATCGGCGGCATCAGTGCGTTCCCGACGGTCGGCGCCTACCACGCGTCGAAGTGGGCTCTCGAGGGCTTCTCGCAGTCGTTGGCCCAGGAGGTCGCGGGCTTCGGCATCAACGTGACGCTTATCGAGCCCGGCGGGTACTCGACGGACTGGTCCGGCCCGTCGGCGACGCGCAGCGAGGAGAACCCGGCCTACGCCGACGTCCGCGAAGCAGCAAAGAACCGTCCGTCGGCTTCAAACCCGGGTGACCCGACGGCTACACGCGGCGCGATCCTCAAGGTGGTCGACGCCGATAATCCGCCGCTACGAGTCTTCTTCGGCAAGATGCCGCTCGAGATCGCGACGAAGGACTACGAGTCACGCCTGGCGACGTGGAACGAGTGGCAGCCCGTCGCGGTCGAGGCCCACGGGGCATAGCAAACGATTCCGCGTATCCCGCAGTCTCCGAACGCCGCCCGGTTCGCCGGGCGGCGTTCGTCGTCTTTGTTTAGTTCCCGCTTCGCCCTTGCTTCCTTAGCTCGTGGATCCACTCCATCGCTTTCTTCCGGCTTTTGAGGCCGTGGCAAGTCTTGCCCCCGGCTTGTGCCGACCAGCTTCCGTGCCAGTTCCAGACTTCCCCGATGGTCTTCCCGTCCACCACGACTTCGTAGTGGCTCTCCGTTGTCTTACGCAGGCTCTCCTCCATGAGGCCAGTTTATCTTCCCCGGACCGTGCCACCCAGCGCGGTACTGCGGAGCCGGCGAGTTCCCTAATAACGGTGTGGGGTGCACGAGCCTACTGCATGACGATTCCGGGGTAAGAACGGATCATGAACGAGAAAAGGATCCAGAGTTGGGCCGAATTGCAGGAGGGGCTGTTCCAGGACTCCTGGAACGAGGGGTTGGGTCGCTTTCGCTCTGATTACGCCTTCCGGGGGCTCGACGATGCCTCTTACCCTTTGGAGACGAGCATAACGCGCCTCGGGGGCGACATCGAGAACCTGGAGCGTCACCTCCTGAGGAATTTCAGGAAGTACGCGCAGCGGGACGTCGTCGAGAAAGATTCGTTGTGGCACTGGCTCCCGGTGGCGAAGCATCACGGCCTCCCCACGAGGCTCCTCGATTGGACGTTCTCGCCCTTTGTCGCGATGCACTTCGCCACATCGGACATCGAGAGGTTCGGTGCGGATGCGGCGATCTGGGTCGTCGACTACGTGAAGGTCCACAAGCTGCTGCCGGAGAAGCTTACGGCCGCGCTGGCTGAGGAGGGGGCCAATACGCTCACGGTAGAGATGCTCTCGGGGGCGTTCGGGTCTCTGGAGGATCTCAACCGGATGCAACCGGAGAACTTCCTGGGGTTTCTTGAACCCCCTTCGATCGACGAGCGGATCGTCAACCAGTACGCGCTACTGTCCTTTATGGCCGATCCCAAAACGATGCTAGATCGGTGGCTAGAGGAGCGCCCCGATCTTTGGAAGAAGATTGTGATCCCCGCCGAGCTGAAGTGGGAGATCCGCGACAAGCTGGACCAGGCAAACGTCACCGAGAGGGTACTATTCCCCGGCCTCGACGGGCTTAGCAGATGGTTGAAGCGGCACTACATGCCCAAGAGTCCAGAGATGGGTTGAGGCCGTCGCCTTCGAGTACCCTACGGGCCGAGCAGGTGAGTCTGGTTCGGTGGCACGTCAAACGCTCTTCGTCCGTCGGGTTCTCGAAATAGCTGGCCGATCCCGCGTGCTCCGACACAAACCCAAGGGGTTTCAGACGGTAGACTTGTTTAGCCTGGCGGTGGCGCCAGTGGGGTTTGACGTTGCATGCGATCACGGAAGGCCGAAACGGGCAAGCCGCCTCCGCGACGGCGGGGTACCAGGGAGGGGTTTTATGTCGATGGTCGATGAGGGTGCTACGCATCCGCGTGGCGAGGCGCTCTACGAGGAGTTGCTCTTCATCCACGGAATGATCCGCCAGAGCCTCGATACTGTCATGGCGCTCGTAGAGCAGGTCACGGACGGGGCCCCGGTCGAGGAGATTCGGGCCCGGCTGGAACAGCTCGCGTCCACGAGCCTGCTGTGGAGGCTGCGCGAGAGTTGCATGCAGTATTGCTACTTCGTACACCTGCACCACAACCACGAGGACGTTCACTGGTTTCCCGCGCTACGCGACACGAACCCGGATCTACACCCCGTCATCGACCGGCTCGAGGCGGACCACAGGCTCGTCTCCGAATACCTCGACGACGTAGAAGAAGCGACCCGGCGGATCGTCGATGACGAGTCGGCCCGCGCGGACCTCGCGAAGAAGCTGCGCCGTCTCGCGGAACACCTGATCTCGCACCTCGACTATGAGGAAACCAACCTCGCGCCGACCCTGCTGCGCATCCGATCCTGGTCCCTGGACCGGTAGGGGAGAAGGTAAGCCGGCGGTCGTCCCCTCCAAGCCTGCCCCCACGGGTCTCCTC
>JADDPY010000024.1 GCA_016781635.1 Rubrobacter sp. | reverse complement strand
GTAGTCCACCGCGCCCTCTCCCGCCGCACCTTCGCCGACGGCGCCATGCGAGCCGCAAAGTTCGCCGCGGCAGCCAGCCCCGGCCTCTACTCCATGGCCGACGTGCTGCGAGATAGTACGTCCCCGTAGCTGCCGATGTGACCCTCCGCCGACTATCGCAGGGTCACATCGTACACAGTCGCTATGGAGGCTAGGATGCCTATATGGAGGCTAGGATGCCTAATGTCGCTCCCAGTATGACCCCTACCTGCCTCACCCGCTTGGCGTAAGCTTCCCGCTCCGCATCTCCCCGAGAGGCGCTGCGAATAAGGGGGCGGACCACGAACCCGTCGAAGGCTTGCGCGACCTGCGAGAAGGCTAGGAGAAGGAAGAAGTAGACGAAAAACTTTACGAGGACCGCTGCTACCCCTACCGCTTCGAAGACGATGAGGGCAACCCAATGCGCGACAGCGGCGATGGCGAGAAACGTGGCGGCCCCGAATAACCCCTGCCAGCCGTCCTCGCTACCCATGAAGCTCGGTAGCAGAGCCCTCAACTCCGGGTTCTTTTTAATCCCGCTGTTTGCGAATATGAACACGAAGATAAGGAAGAAGAGGCCAGCGAGGTAGAAGACAACGGAGAGAGCGGACCCTAATGGAGGATAGGGTAGCATGTCGAATGAAAAGTACCACGGGAACAAAAATAGCAGGAGCGCAAAAAATCCGCAGAACAGGGCAGTATAGAAATCAGTGCGCTCTTGGCGCGGATTTTGGTCACCCTGATCAGACATAAAATAAGTATCCTACCCCGGATGTTTTTCTCAACGATGTTTTACTGAAGAAAGTGAGGACCTCGCGTTCTACAACTTCTCTTGGCCTTTCGAATCACCCATCAGACACAACCTAACGAAGAACGTTCGCGCTACACTCCCCCGCAACGCCACCAGAAAGAGGAAGAGATGACCGATACCACGACCTCCATGCCGCCCCTGATCCCGCGCGAAGTGCTCTTCGGTAACCCCGAGAAGGCGCAGCCGCGGTTGAGCCCGGACGGGACGCGCCTCGCCTACCTCGCCCCCCTGAACGGTGTCCTGAACGTCTTCGTCGGACCTGCCGATGCGCCGGTCGGCGGCGAGGAGTTCGTACCGGTGACGAGGGACGAGGTCCGCGGCATTCGCGTGTACTTCTGGGCGGAGGACAACCGCCACGTGCTCTACCTCCAGGACGAGGGGGGCGACGAGAACTGGCGCCTCCACGCCGTCGACCCCGCAACCGGCGAAGACCGCGACCTGACACCGTTCGAGGGGGTACAGGCCCAGCCCATCGAGAGGAGCCGGCGCTTCCCGGACGCGCTGCTCATAGGCCTGAACAAAGAGAGCCCGGAGGCCCACGACGTATACAAGCTAACCCTCTCGACCGGTGACCTCGAAATCGTCGCGAAAAACCCCGGCAACGTCGTCGGTTGGGTCGCAGACCACGATTTCGAGGTGCGCGGCGCCGTTACCTCCACCCCGGAGGGCGGCTCCGACCTGCTCCTCCGAAAGAACGCGGAGGACGACTGGAGCGGGGCAATAAGCTGGGGCAAAGAAGACGCCCTCACGAGCGGCCCGGTCGGGTTCACAGGGGACGGAGAAAAGCTGTACCTCTTCGACTCGCGCGGGGCGAACGCGGCCCGGCTCGTCGTCTTCGACCCGGCGAGCGGCGAGACCGGGGTGCTGGTCGAAGACCCACGCTACGACGTCGGCGACGTCATGGTCCACCCCGAGACGCGCGAGGCCCAGGCCGCCGCCGTCGAGCGCGCCCGCACCGAGTGGGTGGTCCTCGACGACTCCATCCGCGAGGACTTCGAGGAGATAAAGGGCCTGAGCCGCGGCGACTTCGCCGTTACGAGCCGCGACCACGCCGACAAACGCTGGATCGTGGCCTTTACCGCCGACGACGGCGGCGCCTCCTACTATTCTTACGATCGCGGTACAAAGACCGGTACGCACCTCTTCGACGCCCGCCCGGACCTCGTCGAATACACCCTCGCGCAAATGCAGCCCATCTCCTTCACCTCCCGCGATGGCCTCGTGGTCGAGGGCTACCTGACCCTGCCGCCAGGAACCCCGGCGGGGCAGCCCTTGCCGATGGTGCTGAACGTGCACGGGGGGCCGTGGGCACGCGACGGGTGGGGTTACGACCCCGAGGCCCAGTGGCTCGCCAACCGGGGATACGCCTGCTTGCAGGTCAACTTCCGCGGCTCGACCGGTTACGGCAAGGACTTCCTCAACGCCGGTAACAAGGAATGGGCCGCCAAAATGCACGACGACCTCGTCGATGCGGTACGTTGGGCCGTAGATGAGGGCATCGCCGACCCCGAGCGCGTCGCGATCTACGGGGGCTCCTACGGCGGCTACGCGGCGCTCGTCGGCGCCACGTTTACCCCGGATCTCTTCCGATGCGCCGTGGACATCGTGGGGCCGAGCAACTTGATCACGCTGATAAACAGCATCCCCCCGTACTGGAAGCCCCTCCTCTCCATCTTCCACGAGCGTGTCGGCAACCCCGAGACCGAGGAGGACTTCCTCAAGAGCCGCTCCCCGCTCTTCTTCGTGGACAACATCGAGATCCCGATGCTCGTAGCCCAGGGCGCCAACGACCCGCGCGTGAAGCAGGCCGAAGCAGAGCAAGTAGTCGCCGCGATGCGCGAGAAGGGCATAGAACACGAGTACATGCTCTTCGAGGACGAGGGCCACGGCTTCGCGAGGCCCGAGAACCGCCTCAAGTTCTACGCCGCCGCCGAGAGGTTCCTCGCCAGGCACCTCGACGGCCG
The DNA here is from genome assembly GCA_016781635.1 of Rubrobacter sp. Lineage (GTDB taxonomy): Bacteria > Actinomycetota > Rubrobacteria > Rubrobacterales > Rubrobacteraceae > Rubrobacter_F. The sequence continues at coordinate 828 of JADDPY010000024.1, read as the reverse complement.
TTACGAAGAGTAGAAACCGTTGAGCGTGGGGCCCGGAGTTCCGGACCCCACGGACCTACTCGGCCGGGGGTAGCTTTAAGCTCATCCCCGGCCGGATCGTGGTCCCCGGGATGTCGTTCGCCTCGCGGATGGTCTCGATAACGGGCCTGGGGTCCTCGTGGGGTGCGGCGTGGGAGACGGCGATCTCCCAGAGCGTATCCCCGGGCAAGACCGTATACCGAACCGGTTGCGTCCCGGCGTCGGCACCGGCCCCCGCGTAGAAGGCAAACGCCGCAGCGGTCGCCACGAAAAGGGCCCCGAACCTTCTTCTACGGTATGTCGAACGGGCAGGTTTCACCCCGAAAACATACGGCCATCCGACCCATTTCCCAACGGTCTTTTGGTCTCTAAAAGACGTTTTCCGAGGGTTAATTCAGCCCCCTACAACATGCAAGGTCTCCTTAATCTTCCCCCACCATATCGGGCGCCAGCATCCCGACCACACTCGACACGTAACCAGCGTCCAGGCCCATCCTCCCCGCTATCTCATCCTCGGAGAGCCCCTGCTCCCACAGGCGCCCGACCTCCTCCTGGATGCAGACCTCGCCGTGCTCCTCCATCGCTCCCTCCCGCTCCGCTTCCTGACCTTCCGTTACCACAGAGAACGAAACCACACTCATGGGATAAGCGCCACGACCCGAAGAGGCCATACCCTTACAGCCCTACAAACCGATCACGCCATCCCTTCACAACCTCGAAATAAACAGCAGTTCCACCTAGCCCCCGGCTACCCGGTAGCTTACTCTAGCCCCTCCTGGTCCCTGGAACCCGTACGAGATGAGGAAAGCT